>JAHFAA010000211.1:6358-6762 GCA_023250775.1 Bdellovibrionales bacterium | reverse complement strand
CATTTCTCCTCTGTGTAATGGTGTCACGATGCTTGTGGATGAAGCGGAGTTCAATGCCAAAAGATGGTATGAGATTTTAGAAAAATTTAAAGTCACTATTTGGTATACCGCTCCTACAGCAATGCGCATGCTGATGAAAACAAGTGAAGAGATTCCTATTGGGTTTGATCTTTCCTCTGTGCGCTTTGCCGCAAGTGTGGGGGAGGCGTTGAATCCTGAAGTTGTTGTATGGGCACAAAAAAATCTTAAGATTGTTCTCCATGACAATTGGTGGCAGACCGAAACTGGAGGAATCATGATTGCCAATTTTGCGGCAATGAATGTGAGACTTGGTTCCATGGGAAAACCAATGCCTGGAATCGAGGTTTCGATCGTTACCGTCAAAGAAGATGGAATCGAAGAAA
>JAHFAA010000211.1:0-6348 GCA_023250775.1 Bdellovibrionales bacterium | reverse complement strand
AGAGAGGTTGGCCGAGTATGTTTCGAGGATATCTCGGCGATGAAGAAAGATATTCTAAATGTTTTTTTGGTGAATGGTATCTTTCTGGAGATTTGGCAAAAAAGGATCAAGAGGGATATTTTTGGTTTGTGGGAAGAAAAGATGATGTGATTAAAAGCTCTGGACATTTGATAGGCCCTTTTGAAGTGGAGAGCGCACTTATGGAACATTCGGGCGTCCTTGAATCGGCCGTGATTGGCATCCCCGACCCTATTGTTGGGGAGAAAGTGAAGGCCTTTGTCGTGTTAAGAAAAAATGTTCCCGAAACAGAGCAAATAAAACTTGAAATCCTAGCATTCGCTCGTCGACGTCTTGGGGTCGCGATCGCTCCAAGAGAAATTTCCTTTATCAAGATTCTTCCTAGGACAAAAAGTGGAAAAATTATGAGGCGGTTGTTGAAGGCCAGGGAGCTGGGGCTGCCCGAGGGTGATCTCTCGACGGTGGAGGCGGATTGATGGATACGGCAATGCAAATGAAAATTTTAAAAGATATGCGTCGCGTGCGAAAAATGGAAGACGTGTGTGCCGAGCTTTATACAAAGGAAAAAATTAGAGGATTTTTGCATCTTTACATAGGGGAAGAAGCGGTTGCTACGGGAGTTATAAATATGCTCTCTCCCAAAGACAATGTTGTGGCGACCTATCGCGAGCACGGTCACGCCCTGCTGAAAGGAGTGAGTAGTAAGGCGATTATGGCCGAGATGTTTGGCAAGGTTGGTGGTTGTAGCAAGGGGAGAGGTGGATCGATGCATCTTTACTCTCTTGAGCATCGTTTTTTTGGAGGTTGTGCCATCGTGGCCGCCGGAATTCCTCATGCTGTAGGTTTAGCAATGGCGGCGCAAAGATTGAATGAAGATAGGCAGACGGTGTGTTTTTTTGGAGAAGGTGCCATGGCCGAAGGAGCTTTTCATGAGGCCATGAATATGGCGAGTCTATGGCATATTCCTGTGCTTTTTTGCTGCGAAAATAATTTATATGCCATGGGAACGGCTTTGGTCAGGTCACAGGCACAAACTGATCTTGTGAAAAAAGCAAAAGTCTATGCCATGGAAGCGGAACGAGTCGACGGCATGAATGTTTTTGACGTTATTGAAAAAACTAAAATGGCCCAGGATTACATTCAACGCGAAAAAAAACCATTTTTTCTGGAATTTCAAACCTATCGATTCAAACCTCATTCCATGTTCGATCCTGAAAAATACCGGGATAAGGAAGAAGTGGAAAAATGGAAAGAGCGCTGTCCGATCGCTTTTTTAGAAAAGAAAATGAGAGAGCAGAAGATTCTTTCCAATGAACAGTTAAAGCTCATGGATGCAGAAATTGAGCAAGAAATGAAAGATGCCGTATTGTTTGCAGAGCAAAGTGCATTAGAAGATATCGCAGATTTGGCAAAGGATGTGTTTGCGTGAAAATCAGTTATCGTGAGGCGTTGAAGCGAGGCCTTCGAGAAGTTTTGATTAACGAGAAGAACTCATTTCTGATCGGGGAAGATGTGGGTGCCTATGGCGGGACCTATGCAGTTTCGCAAGATTTTTTAAAAGAGTTCGGGGCGGAAAAAATAATGGATGCGCCACTTTCAGAAGTGGGTTTTACCGGCCTTGGAATTGGTGCCGCCTTGGGAGGGCTGAAACCCATTGTAGAAATCATGACAGTCAATTTCAGTTTGTTGGCCTTGGACCAGATTATAAATTCTGCCGCGTTTATGCGATACATGTCTGGGGGGCAAATCACAATTCCTCTGGTAATTCGAATGACCACAGGTGGTGGGCGCCAACTCGCCGCTCAACACTCTAACTCTTTTGAAGGATGGTTGGCGCATATTCCGGGGCTAAAAATCTTGGTGCCTGCGACCGTGGAAGACGCAAGGCATATGTTACGTTTTGCCGTTAATGATCCAAATCCAGTTTTGATTTTTGAACATGCCATGCTCTTTAACATAAAAGACGAGTGCGACGAAGCAGTAAAAGATTTTAATCCCTATAATGCTACAGTACGGCGCACGGGAAAGGCCCTTACCTTGATTTCCTATGGAGGAATGCTTCCCAAGTGTCTCCAGGCGGTAGAAGAGATCTATGATGCCAAAACCGAAATTGAGGTGATTGATTTAAGATGCCTTCGCCCTCTTGATGAGAAAACAATTTTCCAATCCATTGCTAAAACCCATCACGTTCTGATTGTTGATGAAGGCTGGAAATCGGGAAGTCTTTCGGCCGAAATTTCAGCAAGAATTATGGAGTGCTGCTTTTCTGATCTTGATTTTCCCGTTCAAAGATTATGTCGCAAGGAGGTTCCAATGCCTTACGCCAAACATATGGAAGAGGCGGCAATTCCGCAGGTCAAGGATATTGTGCGCAAACTCCAGGAGATGCTTTATGAAGTATGAGTTTACCATGCCTTCATTAGGGGCCGATATGGAAGAAGGCAAACTCATGCAATGGAAAATAAAAGTCGGAGATGATGTAAAGAAAGGACAGATCGTCGCTCAGATCGAAACCACTAAAGCTGTCGTGGATATTGAAAGCTTTCGCTCAGGTAAGGTCCTTTCACTCTTGGCCAAAGAAGGTGATGTCATTGGTGTCAAAAAAACGATAGCAGTTTTTGACATCGATGAGTCTCAGGAAATGATAACGGAGGTTCTAAAAAAGGAAAAACCATTTTCCGGCATTAATTTACGGGAAGCCATTGCCAAGGCAATGGCGAAGTCAAAAAAAGAAATTCCACATTATTATCTTAAGCGAAGAGTGTCGCTCGACACACTGATGAATTGGTTGGATGAAAAAAACGTTTTGTTGCCAGCAGAGAACCGTCTTCTTATTTCTGCAATTTTACTTCGGGCCGTATGTCTTGCTCTTCCACAATATCCACAGATGAATGGCCATTACGTTGATGGGAAATACGAGGCCTGTGCAGATATCAATCTGGGAGCGGCGATCTCACTTAAAGATGGCGGGGTTATGGTCCCAGCAATTTTACAAGCGCAAAAGATGGCCTTAACAGAGTTCAATCGTGCCTTTCAGGATTTAGTAGTGCGGACTCGCCAAGGCGAATTAAAAAACTCTGAGTTAACCGAGGGCACATTCACGGTCACTAATGTTGGTGACCTGGGATGCGATGAAGTTTTTGGAATTATCTTTCCTCCGCAGGTGGCCATCCTAGGTGTGGGACGCATTCAAAAGGATGCCATCGTGGTTGATGGGCAGATTCGTGCCGGATTCGTGGTTGATTTGACTCTCTCTGCGGATCATCGTGTCAGCGATGGTTTGCTCGGCGCCAGATTTTTGTCTGAGATAGACAAAAAATTGCAAACCCCGTCGGCACTCTAAGGTGAGGTAAGATGGAAAAGGAAAGTGTTAATCAGATTTTAAGAGAGATCTTTCACCAGATTGCACCTGAAATTATATATGACAGTCTGGATAAGAGTATACCACTTCGCGACCAAGTCGAAATAGATTCCTTTGATTTTTATAATATGATCGTGATGTTGCAAAAACAAATTCACGTCATGATTCCTGATTCAAAACTCTCGGAATTAAAAAATCTAAATCAATTAATTGACTTCATCATTGTTAAGAACAAGGACTTAAAATGAAATACATAAAATGGTTCAATGAAGTTTCTCTTAAAGATCTGCCGCTCGTCGGAGGGAAAATTGCATCTCTGGGAGAGATGTATCAGCAGTTTAGTAAGCAACAGATTAAAATTCCTAATGGCTTTGCCATAACAACTCATGCCTATCGCTTGTACTTGAAAGAAAACAATCTTGAAAATGTGATTGTTGATGTTTTGGGTTCTTCAAAGCAATTGAGCAAGCAAGATTTGGCCGTGAGAAGCGATAAAATCAGGACTGCTCTGATGAATGGAAAATTGCCTTTGGCCATTGAAAGTGAAATTCTTGAGGCCTTTCAGCAGTTAAAAAGAAGGGAAGGCAGCGAGATCAGTGTCGCTGTACGAAGTAGTGCCACCGCAGAAGATCTCCCTGATGCCAGTTTTGCCGGTCAACAAGAATCATATCTTAATATCCAAGGTGAGATGGAGTTACTTGAGAAGTGTCGATATTGTTTTGCCTCATTGTATACCGATAGGGCCGTTTCTTATCGTCAGGACAAAAATATCTCGCAGACTCAAATCTCTTTGTCGATTTGCATTCAAAGGATGGTACGCTCTGATCTCGCCTCCTCGGGGGTTCTTTTCACTCTCGATACTGAATCTGGTTTTAGAGAGGTGATTTTGATTAATGCCGCTTGGGGACTGGGAGAAAATATTGTAAAAGGGATTGTGAACCCTGATGAATATGTTGTCTTCAAGCCAACGCTGCGTGAAGGATTCAGGCCAATTTTGAATAAAAAAAGAGGCGCAAAAGAGTTTAAACTTATTTATGAAAGAGGGGCCGGCAAAACAGTGCGCAACGTCCCAACATCGTTGAAAGAAAAAAAAGATTTTTGCCTGAGTGATGATGAAATTCTAAAACTATCTGAGCAGGCCCTGATCATCGAAGAGCATTACACGAAATTAAAAGGTACGCCGACGCCAATGGATATAGAATGGGCCAAGGACGGCACAAGTGGAGAGATATTTATACTTCAGGCAAGACCTGAAACGGTCCACTCTCAGCTAAGCGGCGCAATCCTTGAAATCTACACCTTAAAAGGAAAAGGACAAACCTTGCTTACGGGGGACAGTATTGGGAGCAAGCTCGGGCAGGGAAAAGTGCGGATTATTCATTCAAGTGAGGATCTTATAAAACTTCAACCTGGGGAAATTTTGGTTGCTGAGAAAACGGAGCCGGATTGGGAGCCGTATATGAAAAATTCCGCTGCCATTATTACTGATAAGGGGGGGAGAACATGTCATGCTGCCATCGTCAGTCGCGAACTAGGAATCCCTGCCATCGTCGGTACTGGTGATGGGACGATAAAATTAAAAAATGGAGAAGAAGTTACAGTCTCGTGTATCGGTGGAGATCAGGGATTTGTTTATCAAGGTTTAATTCCTTATGACCTGAAAAAAATCGCTGTAGATAAAATTACCCGGCCGAATACAAAGATCATGATGAATATTGCAAACCCTCATACCGCCTTTAAGAATTCGTTTATTCCCAATGATGGCGTTGGTTTGGTACGAATTGAATTTATAATCAGTAATACTATAAAAATTCATCCGATGGCCTTAATCCATTATGATGTCATGTCGAAGGCACTAGTCGGACCTGACTTGGAAAAACTTTCCAAGGGATATGAGGATAAAAAGCAATATTATATCGACCAGCTCGCCTATGGAATCGCCACCATAACCGCGGCCTTCTATCCTAAAGACGTGATCGTTCGACTAAGTGATTTTAAAAGTAATGAGTATGCCCATTTGCTGGGGGGCGAATCTTTTGAAATAAAAGAAGATAACCCAATGATCGGTTTTCGTGGCGCCTCACGCTATTATCACGAGCGTTTCGCAGAGGCCTTCAGCTTGGAATGTAAAGCACTCAAAAAAGTCAGGGACGAAATGGGCCTTACGAATCTAAAGGTCATGATTCCTTTTTGCAGAACGGTTGATGAGGGAAAAAAGGTCTTGCTCGAAATGCAAAAACACGGCCTGCAACAACACAAAAATGGACTGGAAGTTTATGTGATGTGTGAAATTCCAAGCAATGCTATTTTGGCCGAAAAGTTTTCTGAAATCTTTGATGGGTTTTCTATTGGCTCCAATGATTTGACCCAACTGACGCTCGGGGTGGATCGCGATAGTGAGATTCTCTCTTCTCTTTTTAATGAAAATGATTCTGCCGTGCTTAAGATGATTCAAATGGCAATCGAAGGTGCCCATAAAAATGGCAAAAAAATTGGCATATGTGGACAGAAACCAAGTGATGATCCAAACTTTGCACGCTTTTTGGTGGAGCAAGGCATTGATAGCATTTCATTAAATTCGGATGCCGTCTTAAAAATCACCGAAGTTGTGCACGAGATAGAAAAACAATAAAAATACCAAACTGCATCTTGTCACCGAAGTTGAAGGATATTGTCACGACGGTAGATAAGCAGCGGTAGCGATGATTCAGTGACGATGGATTTAAAGTATATTTAGGTCTTTTTAATATAAAAAAAAGGAGAAATGAGCATGCCAATTAAATCTGTATGTAAAACTAATGTTGTCACAGTTGACAGGGGAACAACTCTGCTCAATGTATCCAATGTTATGCAAAAAAATCATGTTGGGAGCGTTGTTGTTGTTGAGGGGCTAAATGGCAAAAAAATCCCATCTGGTATCATCACAGATCGGGATATCGCGTTGGCGCTGGGGTCTTCGCCGAGACCAC
>JAHFAA010000210.1:5108-6779 GCA_023250775.1 Bdellovibrionales bacterium | reverse complement strand
ATTAAAATGCGTCGTAAATTGGGATGGCCTTGAAAGCTGATGCCGAACATGTCGAAAACTTCACGCTCTAACCAATTTGCTCCGTCCCATAGGGGGGTGATTGTTTTTGGAGATTCATCTTCATCCACGCCTAGCTTAATTCTGATGCGGGTATGCTGTGTAGTGGAAAAAATTTGATAGACGATGACAAACCTTTTCGGCCCATCTTTTCCATCGACGTTGTCGTAGGCGGTGAGATCTGTCAGATAATCCATTTTTAAAACATCATCACCCATCATTCTCTGCAAGAGATCAAAGGCATCGGCCGGTGATTTCGCCCACACGATCGGCTCTCCAAGAGCATCGGCAGAAAACTGACGGCCTTCAAGATATTTTTCTTGAATCCGAGTGGTGACCAGGGCCTGTCTATTAAGAAAATCGGCATTCTTGGCGAAAGCATTTCCCATCTTGATTTCCTCCCCTTAAGGCCTTTTTCCGTTCGCATTAGTATTTTGGATGACACCTTCTTTGGTAACGACATAGGCGGATTTTAACAAGGCCGCTTGAGTACATTTACTATAGGTCATGGCGTTCATCGCATCTTCCTGTGTCGGCCGAACTGCGGGACGCCTTTCCAAATCTTTATCAATAACTTTTTGCAGATGAAGGATGGAATGAATCAACCCCTCTGGAATTGGAGGACAGCCGGGCACGTAGATATCAACCGGGATAATCTCATCAATTCCCAATAAAACAGAATAGGTGTCAAAAATTCCGCCAGATGAAGCACAGGCGCCCATCGCGATTACCCACTTGGGTTCCAGAATTTGTTCATAGATACTTCGTAATACTGGAGCCATTTTAGTTGTAATGGTTCCGGCAACAATCAACATATCTGCCTGGCGAGGGGAAAATCGCACCACCTCGGCACCAAAACGGGATAAATCGTAGGTGCTCGAAAGAGTCGACATCATCTCAATCCCACAGCAAGAAGTTCCGTAAGGCATCGGCCAGAGCGAATTCTTGCGCGCCCACTTTACGGCCTCAGACATAAGCGAGGGAAAAATTAAGGCACTACCATCTTTACTCATATCAACTCTCCTACAACTAGATCTAATCCCAATCCAAAGCTCCGCGCCTTCTTAAATAGATATAGCCCCCGAGAAGGATCGCCACAAAAAAGATCATTTCGAATATGATGAAAGCACCCTGTGAGAGATATTGTTTGTACACAACGGCCCAGGGATACATGAAAACAACTTCGACATCGAAAAGCAGAAAGATAATCCCAACGAGATAGTATCGAACTGAAAACTGCTGGCGAGCATCTCCAACAGAAGTCACGCCGCACTCATACGTTTCGCCCTTTTTCTTTGTCACCTCGACCGGCCGCTGCCCGAGAATTTTATTCAACATTAAGAGGGCGCAGGCGAGAATAAGCGAAATAGTGATAACAACAAACACGGCCGCGTAGGCCAGAAAATCCTGACTCATAAATGGCATATTGGATCTCCAGATCCTGAATATTTTTTTTCGGAATGCTAACATCGGAAGATAAGGAATACAATTAGATAGAGGTTAAATTGACATCCTGAAATTTATCATTTTATTCCTTGCCCAGACAATTCTTACTCTTTATTCAAAGCATCATGACTTCTGGCTTGCGCACTCGCCATCAATTGGTCATAATCA
>JAHFAA010000210.1:0-5098 GCA_023250775.1 Bdellovibrionales bacterium | reverse complement strand
CCTAAAGTTTTTTTATCAACAGGACGCAACGCCAAACATAACGCACACGTCCATCACTGCAAAGGAAACTATTCATGGCTTCTGCACCAAAGAAATTTCAAATTTTTAATAAAAAAATCAATAACTTAGATTTCTCACACGTCAATTCGCTCAAACTTGTGAGGAGTTCTCATTTAAGTGATATTTCTTTTGAAGCAACAAATTTAGAAAATTTAAAAGTGAAACACTCTACCTTCAAAAAGATCAATTTAAAGAAATGCATCCTTGTTCGAAGCCGTTTTACGCATAGCACGCTTGAACAAAGCAATCTTGAATACGCTAATTTGTCCCAAAATTCGTTTTATCGCACAGGATTACAGAGAACAAATCTTCAATGTACCTCATTTAGAAATAGTACTTTCAATGAATCAAGCCTCGCTCATGCCGACTTGCGTTGGGCGAACTTAGAAGGTGCGGCCTTTATTAAATCTGATTTGAGTAAGGCAAATTTTTGTAACTCAAACATGACTAATGTAAAAATCGTTAAGTGCAATCTCAAAGGTGCTAAATACAACATTCACACTGTTTTGCCCTTTAACCAAGATCATGCTTCTGGGCTTGGAATGGTCTTCGTTCAATAGTTTAGATAAACTAACGCATGAAAAACCTCGTCTCACATCCCAAGGCCCTTATCCTTGATGATGATCCGATTATCTTAGAAATTCTCAATACCGCGGTAGAAATTACGGAAATTTTTGATTCTATCGTCCAAGTTTCCAGCTACAAGGATGCCAAAAGTGCACTCGCCAAGGATTGTTTTGGGTTGATGATCATCGATCACCATCTTCCAGACGGGAATGGATACCAGCTTCTATCTGATCTGAGACACAATCCGAGTGAGAAAAACTGCAATGTACCGACTCTTTTTACCACTGGGGCCATCGAGGCCGAGATGGAGAAGGAATTAAAATCTCTTCCTCTTGTACACTTCCTGCCAAAACCTTACGTCATTGAAAATGTCGTCGAAGTCATCTTGGATTTATTGAAGCTGAGGTAAAAAATTAGCGTGGCCCCAGTTTGGCCTCGACATACCCCACCATAACTTTATGGCCATAAAAATTTTTACTAGCTAGGCAGAATTGATTCACGTTATTACCCTCAGCAACTAGGGTCGCAAGCTTTTGTAAAAATCAGGCCCTTATGCGACAATTTCTAGTATGAATATTGCAAAATTGATGGAATACGGGCCTTATCTTTTTGTCTTGGCATCACTGCTCTTTCCTCAACGCTATCATCGACATGCTCTGGCCTTGGCCGGATCGGTTTGGGCGATCTTGCTTATACCCAGTGGCGGCGTTTTTCCAGGTGCTCAATTTCTCAATTCACCATTAATAACCTTTTGGGTGGGAATGCTCGCTTTCAATGCCGTTTTTCTTCTGCATGCGGGATGGATAAAATTTCTGCCGCTGAATGAGAACGACCGCGCTCTTTACCATCGTTTTTTTAAAAGATTCTCACGCTATAATTTTAAAAAGCTGATGGAAATCGGAACAATTGAAAATAAGGCCCATGGTGCCTTGCTCATCAAGCAAGGGGAAACCATGGAATTTGTGATGTGTATTTTAGACGGAAGTGCCGGGGTCATCATTGATGGCGACAAAATCGCCTCGCTTCAAAATGGTGATTTTATCGGTGAGATGAGTTTTTTGAGTGGTAATCTCTCCTCGGCAACGGTTCGGGCGGAAGTCCTTTCAACTCTCATCATCTGGCGTCAGGAAGATTTAAAAATTCTCTTGCGCAAAAATCCCAGCCTCTTGATCGAATTTAATCGCACAATCGAGAGGCAGTTGGCGGGAAAACTCATTCACAAAAACCGTCATGTAGTTAACTAACGTAGATGACAACCGAGTCTGCCTGTCGCATCCAAGGAATATACTTCATGGGAAGAATCGATTGATGCAAGATCCGGTCGTGCCGGTGCGATAACAGGAACTGGCACTGGATCTTTTTCAATCGAGCAGATATTTTTGTAATCCTTATCATAGGCCTTGAATGAATTCTGCATGGCCTCAAGAAAATAGTCAAAGTATGAGACCTCATTTTTGGGATTTTTTTCTAGCTCTTTTTCTTCATCATAGGACAACGTGGCCGAATCATAGAAAGTCACGTCTTGATCCTGGATAATTTCTTTGCGTAAGGCCTTACCTATTCTATGACGGGAAACCGCATCTCCCCATGTCACACCGACCATAAAAATGCCCATGAACATGCCGATCTGTGAGGTATCGACCATTTTGCGCCGTAATTCATTCATACGGGAAGGCAGGTAAAGCACTCGGTCACTGCCCTGATTCACGGGTCGGCAGATGCGATCCGTGATCACGTCCTTATTATTTGCATCTTTTTCCACCTTATCTATTTCACACACATCAAAACGCATAAAGGTGTACTTCTTCTTGGGCAAATTACAGAACTTTTCATTCTTTTCAACTTTGGTGACTTTAATATATCGATCGCCGGACTTGGGGTTCTTGGGAATCACATCGGCATACACATTTTGAATTAGAAACAGGACGAGAGTGATGATTGTCAATAAACGCATAAAACCTCCCAAAAACGAAAACAACCCATCGTTCATCGTGCAGAAAAGATGCCATCTTTTGAAACGCAATATTATGGACTTAGGTTGAGCGCTCTAAACATTTTACAGACACTGTCTATTTTTTTGACGTAAAATGCGGGGTCATCTACTTTCTGGAACAATGGAGAAAAACCGATGAAGAAGGCCTTTGCACTCTTGATGCTTGCAATTCTTGTGTCTGGAAACGTTTCTGCACAAGTTGATCCTTGGAACACCTATCGCTGGAATCGCGATAATGCCCTCTCGGGCCGCGGCCATGTGGACAAAAGTCCCTGGTTCGAATGGTGGTATTACAAAGTTGTTCTGCCAGAAACGAATGATGCTTTTTTCATGGTCTATGGTGTGGTTAATCCCTGGGATAGCGAGAGAGTTTTAGGCGGCACCCGCGCCTCCGTTATCATGGGTGATTTCACGGCCATGGTACAGACGGAAGAAAATCTACCTTTAGATACCTTTAATGCCAGTTATGATGAAACGTTGGTCACAATTAAAGACAATGTGGCGACTGATAAATATGTCAAAGGCCAAGTGACCAATGAGCAAGGGGAAGTGTCGAGTTGGGATATGACTGTTAATAAGGATTGGGCCTTCAATGCCACCGGTTGGGCCACTGGACACGGCCTCACCAATATTGAATGGTATCCGGCGCAGGCCAGTGCTCACTGCTCAGGAACAATCATGAGCAAAGGCAAGACCTATCAATTCACCAATGCTCCTTGCTACCAAGACCGCAATTGGGGCAACTCATTTCCAGAATGGTGGACCTGGTTGGTGTCGAACTCGTTTGATAATAACCCGGGAACAACACTTGCCATCGGTGGAGGCAAACCCAAATTTTTTAATCATGTCGAGCTGATTGAAAGCGTCGCCATTGGTCTGAATTATAAGGGTCATGAGTACACTTGGCGCCCTGGTGATTTAGATAAAGTTAAAATTGATATCAGTTTTGGAAAATGGGAAGTTGTGGGCGTCAACAAGACCCATAAGATTGAGGTTTCGGCCTTCGCACCAAGGGCGAAATTTCTGGACTTGAATTTCATGACTCCTGAAGGAAAAATCTTTCATGACTATGAGGCCTTGACGGGCGATATGACGGTCAAACTATACAAAAGAAAGGTCCCGATGGTTGGCAGTTGGGAATTAGTTGAGACTCTGACGACTCATCATGCCGGAATTGAGTACGGAAGCGAAAAGCAGTATCCCCTCAAATCACTTATCGGCGGTCAGAAAACGCTCTTCTCAAACTTCTAGATTGAGAAAAATCATTACGATTAAACTGTTGGCAAGCTGCTTACGCTTCGTGTAGAAGGCGCCTAACAATAATTATTATTTTGGAGGACGCCCATGAAGATTGCATTACTCATGTGTCTATTGTCTCTTTCAGTACTCTCTATGATTGGTTGCCATATCGGCACGAAGGCCGAACTTTATGTCAATGAAATCAATCAGGCCGCTGCGGTCGGATCAGGTAATATTCGCTTGATAAAAGACCCAACCCGAGTGAATAACAGAATTATCGTTTGGGATGCAACCGAAGGTAAGTATTATATTGTAAAAATCAACGGCAGCCATCACTTCTGGACCGAAGATGAAAACGCCTATGAGTATTATCTTGCGAACAGAATTGAAGCGCACGAAGACGGAAACGGATACTTTAAAGGTGATGATGCAAAACTCTACGAAACGACTCAAGGGACTGCAAAAGATTTAGAGAAAGGCAGGGCCCTGATGGACGAAGTGCAAATCGCACGCATGGCCGATAAAACGGTGGCGGAATTTGGGTTGAGTGAAGAACGCGCTTACGCTGTTGCCAACGTACTTTTTCAATTTGGTAAAATTCAACAGAACCGTTCATTAACCCCATCTGATCTCAAAAATTTGGGCCAAGAATTGGTTGGATCTGATTTAGCCGCTTTTGAAAATGCTCTCGTTTCTCGTGAGCAAGGCGACTCTTCGAACTTCGAAAATTTGATTAACGAGGCCGCGGCCTTCAATCACGTTTCACCAGAACAGATGAAGGAAATCGTTGAAATCTTGGTAAAATAGTTTTACTTGCGACCTAAAAAATCCAAAACGCCATTGATAAACGTTAATGGATGCAATGGACAGCCCGGAATATATAAGCTTGGTCGGAATTTTTCTAAAAAATGCCGATCAAGCTCCTGGGCATTTTCGTACAGACCTCCCGAGATAGTACAGGCACCTACCGCAATGACAATCTTTGGATCGGGAGTTCCTTCATACGCAAGTTCCAAGGCCTGGGCCATATTTTTGGTAATAGGGCCACTGATCACAATCCCATCGGCATGCCGGGGAGAGGCGACAAATTCAATTCCGTATCGGCCCATATCGAAGTTGACGTTGCCGCAGGCATTCAGCTCTAACTCACAAGCGTTACAGCCACCGGCAGAAACCGATCGTAACTTCAACGAGCGCCCAAAAATTTTATGAATGATTTCAGTTGATTTGACTTGGACA
>JAHFAA010000209.1 GCA_023250775.1 Bdellovibrionales bacterium | reverse complement strand
GCCTTGAGTTTTCAATCTACCAAATCTCTTTCCATCGGCGAAGGAGGCGCGGTGCTTGCATCCACCTCAACGTTGGTGGAAAAACTCCAGCTCTTTCGCAGTCATGGAATGGGAAACGAAAAATATTTTCATCACCTGCTTGGGCATAACTTTCGTCTGACCTCTTATCAAGCGGCCTTAGGCCACGCAAAACTTCAGCGCTTCGACGAGACCGCCATGGAACTTCGAGTGCGCTATCACTACCTGAAGGAAATGATTGAGGCGCAAGAACTCCCCATTCATCTGCAACTTCCCATCCCAGGCGCTCTCCCGGTCCCGTGGGGTTTTCCCATCGTTCTTGAAAATGTCACCGCCCGTGAGCGCCTCATCAAAGAGGCGGCGGCCTCGGGCATCGAAATTCGTCCATTTTTCCGCCCCTTCGCCAGCATGCCCCTTTATCAGGCGCAACATTTTGCGCCCTCACCAGTGGCCGATCACTTGGCGAGCACAGGACTTGTTTTGCCTCTTCACACTCATCTGAGTGAGAAAGATCTCGATCGCCTCGTGAACCTGATGGCGCACTCGCATCCCTAAGATAGGGCCATGATGACCCCAACTCCTTGTTTTTACGCCGCATCATCGGTCTAACTTCCCGCCATTTTCTTACGGCCACACCATGTGGAGTGCTTTCTTTACACGCCCACTTGAAGAAGCTTGTTCATTACGGGAATGTGATTTTAATCGAATCCATCGGTATTCAAAGGAGTAATGTCATGGGTAGTTTAAAAACTGCGCTTCTCGTTTTTGTCATGTCTTTGGCATCTTCGGCCTATGCCCAATATGCTCAATGTACAGCATCTCTGGATAACCAACTCGGTCGCTCAGAGCAAACTTTCACAGGCTCTGCCTATGATTACCAAAGTGCCTGCGACGATGCCTTTCGTCAGTGCCAATCAGAACTCCAGTGGCGCAGTACTCGCGGTGACTATGCTTATTACCGCTGCAATATTCCCCAAGTTGGTCCGACTCCTTATCCTGGGCCTAACCCATATCCAAATCCGTATCCCAATCCCTATCCTTCACGCGCCACCTGCGACACTGTGTTGAAATCTCAGTATGGAAGTATTATTCGCATGTTCCATGGTGAAGGTCTTGACCGACGCGAGGCCTGCCATCAGTCACGTTATCAGTGTCAGCAAGCGCTCATGCAGTATCAGAGTCGTGGACAACGCGTGCTGTGTGAAATCACAAATTCAAGTGACGGTAACGGCGGACAATACGATGGTGATTATGATGATACCTACAACCCTTATCCTAATCCGTACCCAAATCCAGGCCCTAATCCCTATCCTAACCCAGGCCCTGGCCCTGGTCCCGGTGGTCGCTTGATTACTCAAAGATGCCAAATCGGACTGTATGATTACACAAATTTGCTCCAAACCTTTGATGGTGTTGGACAAGGCTACGACCCAGCAAGTGCCCGTCGCAGCGCCTGTGACGAAGGTCTTCGTCAGTGTGGTGCTTATCGCTACGGCCAAACATTCTGCCGCCAGCTCTAATTAGAAAGAAAAATTTTTCAGGAAGGGCCCCAGTCATGGGGCCTTTTTTATGTACAGGCGTCGGCGATTAATCAATTCCGAGATTCAAAACATTCAGGGCCTTGCGATAATTACCCTTTTTGAAAATGCCCAGAAGTTCGTTGAGCACCAACATGCGCTTATCAAAATCAAAGGCGCTGTCAATCATCCGATCAATGAACTCATCAGCGACGATGATCATGGCCGACATAAGAGAAATACTGGTGTCTGCGACCTGGCCAGGAAAGCCAACACCATCTGGTCGCTCATGATGCTGCTCGATCATGATCTGCACATCTTGACTGAAATCTCGGCAGCCATCCTGAGTCATGAGTTTCACCACATCCAAAGGATGGTTATACACGTGAGTGGGCAACTTCTTAGGCATTTCGCGATTCTGCTTCAGGCTGACAAAATCGTCAGGAGACAAAAGAATATCGCGTAGGAGAAGGGCCTCCATCGCGTGCTGTCTGACGCTTTCCGACTGCCATTCTAGGTTATCAAACATCGACATAACCACACTGCCGACAAACAGACAGCGAATGTACTCACTGCTGCACTGATTTTTATATTTGGCAAAAAGTTCTTTCGTGAACATCTGCTTGGAGATGAGTTCCCCTGATTTTTTGGCCAGCTCTCGCGCCAGCGTGATGGACTTTTCTTGTATCCCAATTTTGCACAAGGCCTCTTTCAGCACACTAAAAGAACTTTGCAAAATTTTTATTTTCTCATCGGATGAGGTATCAACGTCAAAAAATTTCGATGTTAATTCTTTATTCATCAAATCCACAAAGCGCAGATAATCATCTTTGATGGCGAAGATTTCTTTCACGCCTTTTTCAATGTAATGGGCCACGGTATCTTTGACATTATCGTTGGCATGTCCAACCCGTACTAATTTGTCATCGGAGAGACGCAGATAAAGATCGAAGGGAACTTCACCGCCATATCGCTGAATAACCTCAATTGGGACGCGACAATATTCTGCTTTTAACGCCATATTTCTACTCTAAGCTCTTTTTGGTTTTTTTAAAGACATTCTTTAATTTTCAGGAAGTTATTTTTTTTTATCCGCTCACTAAAATACCCTCTAGGGGCCTGCAAGTGCCTATGATCTTTGCCATGGCTAAAGTGGAGCTGTTTAGAAAGAACGCTGACCTAAATAATCGACAATAAACTCAAGGGCCTTAAAACTTTTTTGATTTTCACTATTTCCCAGTTCTCGATTCATCAAGTTCAAAATATTGCGGGCCTCATCCAGATTTTTTTCGGCCTCACTTCTCACCGCCAAGAGTGCCGTGGAAAGAGATTGATTGAGTGAACTACTAAATTGTCTTTCCTGCCATAAATCCTGAATAGATTCGCCGTTTTTATATCGCAAAAAAAGTTCTGGATGCAGATCGAGCCACTCAAATAAGACCGAGTTCACTTGACCATTTTCCAGATCAAGAAGTTGATCCTTAAGTCCTGGGCCTTGGAAATCCAGCACATCATCCATCAACTGAAAGGCCAAACCGAGTTTCACGCCGAATTGGCGCGCATATTCAACCATAGGGGTGGGAGCATTTTTTATCAGCGCCGGGGCCACACCACACCAACTCATCACGCTGGCGGTTTTTTTCAAGGCGATCTCACGCAAACTCTCGCGGGTATAAGCACGATTTTGAGCGGCATCCAACTGCAACCACTCACCCTCTGCCAAATCCTTAATAACCGTTGCCATTTCACTCACAACATCAGGACGATTCAAGCTGGCCAAATCAACAATGACATTGGCCAAGAGATAATCGCCGGCCAAAACCGCTCTTTTATTTGAGGCAACCACATTGATCGAGGGCCTCCCTCTTCTCGTAGAGGCATTGTCGACAACATCATCATGGGAGAGAGAGGCGGCGTGGACTTGCTCAATCGCCCTTGCAGGCAACTCACACTCGTCTAAATCTAAACCGAAGAATTGGCCCATAAGAAAAGTCAGGAGGGGCCGTAGCCGCTTGCCACCAATGAGCACTGTTTGTTGAAGCAGATCATTGATTTCACGACGACAGCTCTCGCTTCTAGAATCCACGTTCAAATCGCCAAGGCGTTTTAAAATATCATTAGGTATATGGGCGAGAAATTGCAATAAAGACATACTGTTTACCGGCCTTTAAAAAGCTTTGCCCTAAGTAACACTCCGAGCAATTTATGTAAATCAAAAATCAGACCCTTTTCCTCCAGCGTTGGCATTTGACCTAAATTTAAGTATTGTCGGCCCCATTCTTAAGATGGTCCCACGGTTAGAGGTACACGATGCAACAAGACGCTCTCACAGTGCGAAAACGCGACTCCTATCAAATTTTTAACGATATTGCTCCGACTTATGATTTTCTCAACCACGTTCTGTCTTTGGGAATTGATCGCTATTGGCGCAAAAAACTCGCCTCTCGTGTTCCCTTGGGCCAAATTCAAGTTCTCGATTTGGCAACTGGCACAGGCGACTTGGCATTAACGGTCGCTCATTGGCGTCCCGAGGCCACCATCACCGCTCTTGACCTCTCTCAAGGCATGATCGACATCGGCAAAAGAAAGGTGGAGCAGAAGAATCTCACTCACCGAGTAAAAATGGCGATTGGAGATGGAGTCAACTTATCAATCCCGGACCGCTCCGTCGATATCATCAGTATTGGCTTTGGTATCAGAAATTTTTCTGGCCCCTACGATTCACTTAAACAATGTGCCCGCGCCCTTCGCCCTGGTGGAAAAATTTTGATTTTAGAATTTTCCTGGCCGCCTAATCGTCTGGTGCGCAGTATATATAATTTTTATTTTCGCTACCTGCTACCTTGGATTGGCAATCGTCTCTCGCGCCACAAAGATGCTTATACTTACTTAAACCAAACAGTAGAAAATTTTCCCTTCGGCGAGGCTTTTCTCCAACTCATGCGTGATGCCGGTTTCCAGACTGTCAGCGCCACCCCGCTGACTTTCGGAATTGCCACCCTTTATCAGGGAACTGCTAAGAATGAGTAAGCACTACCTTCCCAGCTACCTTCACACCGCCCCGATTCTCTCGGCCGGTCCCGCGTGGGCCAACCTTGAGTGGCAATGGGAACTGCCCGAGGGCACTCCTTTCCAATGGGCCGCAACTCGTGTCATCTATCCCAAGGCCTATCTTCTCAGTGCTCATCAACAAACGCGCGTCTTCGGTGCGGGCGCTTTCAAAACACTTCCCTACAGCGCAGAAGAAGCGGCCCATTTTTGGGAAGAAATTAAAAATCATCCCAACAGTTTTTTGATCGGTGGACAGACTTTTTTTTCAAGTCCCGCGCAATGTGAATCCAAGTGGGACGCTGTACGCCCCCATTATTATTTTTTACCACGCATCTATTTTCGTCAGGCCGCCAAGGGTGGACTAAAAATTGGTTTGAATTTTTCCCACCAAGAGTCCATGCAGTATCAAGAAACAGGCAATCTTCCTTTTGATTTTTTGCAATTTTTCGCCACCGCTCCTGAGGTTCAAGCTTCGGCCCATGGCCAATTTTTCTCTCATGAATCAACACCGAATAAGAACCAATGGAGCAAGCTCATCACACAGTTCACAGGTCAAAAGGTGGTCTATGCCCGCCGCTTGTCCCTCCGCTCTGATCAACCGACCCGAGGACTTCTCGAGAACAAATGGCACACCAGCGAAGACAAGGCGACCGGCAATATCTTTTGGCTCGACCTCGCTCCAGAGTGGTTCTTTTTGTCTTTTTCGCCTGAACGTCTTTTTAGTTTGCAAAAAGACAGCTTAACCATTGATGTTCTGGCCGGGACCACCAGAAGAGGTCAGAACGCCGAAGAGGATCAGGCCCTCGCTCACGAACTACTTCAGTGTGATAAAAATCGGCAAGAGCACCAATTTGTTTTGAATGAGATTAGAGCAAGTTTGGGACAACTTGGTCTCAAACCTGAGCTGCTTTTTTCCGGTAAAATCCTCAAACTGCCCCACGTCCAACATCTTCACTCTTTGTGGCAGTCTGAAGTCAATCAACAGCTTTCGCCATTTTCCATCATCAAGGCCTTGCACCCTACTCCCGCCGTTGGCGGTCATCCTCGTGCCACCGCGCTAGTGCAAATTGCCGAAGGCGAAGGTTATGAGCGCGGACTTTATGCCGCACCGGTTGGAATTTTAAGTGCAGGCTGGAGCGAAATCTTAGTCGCCATCCGCTCGGCCTTAAGTGAAAAAGAACAACTGCATGTTTTTGCCGGCGCAGGAATTGTACGACAAAGCGATGCCGAAATGGAATGGCAGGAAACCGCCCATAAGATGAAGAACTTTGTCGGCCTTGAATTAGGAAACGCGCCATGAGCAAAACTTTGAGTGCGCCAAATAATATCAATCAGTTTTTTTCTTTGCTCATCATTGATCAGATGATCAAAAATAAAATTCGCGCATTCTTCATCTCTCCTGGAATGCGCAATGCCCCTCTGCTCTGGGCCATCAACAAGTTACGAAATGCGGGCGAAATTATCGTCGAAGTGGGTGTTGATGAACGCGCTCACGCTTATCGTGCTCTTGGTTTCGCCAAGGTCACTGGCGAAACACCCTGTCTCATCTGCACCTCGGGAACGGCCTTGGCGAATTATTATCCCGCCGTTTTAGAGGCACAGAAATCGCAAACTCCCCTTTTAATTTTAAGTGCCGATCGTCCTGGCCAGCTGGTCTATGCCAACGCCAACCAAACCTTAGAGCAGCCACGTTTATTAGCTCCGGCCGCGCCCACCGTTTTAAATCTCGATTCTCCAGGTCTGCACAGCTCACCTCATGAATGGGCGGCCCTTTTAGGTCATGCGCTCTACAAGAGTCAGGCCTCGCCCTTCGGCCCTACTCATATCAATATCAGCTTCACCGAACCCCTTGATGGATCAATCCACGAAATTCCCCTGGCCATGCGAAATGAATTGGAAGCGATTCTCACTGACAAGCACCCCTTTACTCAATATTCAGACACTCTTGCTGTCGATGAGGTTCTGCAAGGCCAAGGGCTGGTGGTGGTGGGAGAGCTGGCCAACTATAAAGATCGCACCGCCCTTCATCACTTTTTAAAAAAATGTCCGTGGCCTTTTTATGCCGATGTCACCTCTTCTTTAAAATTTGATTTCACCTTGCAAGATGGTCAAATTCCAACCTTCGATCACCCCGAAGTCATGGAGTGGCCGAAGCGTCATGACTTGCAATTTATTTTACATCTCGGCGGGCGAGTGACCTCAA
>JAHFAA010000208.1:1034-6794 GCA_023250775.1 Bdellovibrionales bacterium | reverse complement strand
AATAAAAATAAAATAACAGGCAAGTGCTTCATGATGCCGCTCACTCTTAAACGTTGATAAAAATTAATAATTTAATTTTATGGAACAAGGCCACAGAAAACAAGACAACTCTCATGTCCATCGACAAAAATAACCGCCTAATTTCAGTCAGTTACTTGCTCAATCCTCAAGCTCTCACAGCTCTCAAATTTTTCAGAATGTTGCTGCTTATGATATGTAGTGTCGCATTAAATTGAAGAGGCGCTCATATGGAAAAAATGACTAAAATTTTAGTTCTCCTGGTTCTTCAACTTTTGCTGGTAAGTTGCGATGAGGTCGCCACGATCCAGATTCAAACTCCCACCCACGGCAGTACGATTAGCGCCACGGCGACTCAGATCGAAGTTAATGGGTCATTTGTTTTTCCAAAGAAAGATCAATTTGTTTCAGTCAACCTTACTGATGGAACTCAGGTTGTCACGGCCAACACTTCTTCTTCTGGGAATAAAGGAACTTACTCTGTCACTCTGCCATACTCTTATTCAACCAACATCGATACTTTGAATCTCACCGCCACTTTGAAAACCAATCAAAGTACGGCCACCAAGAAAATTATTCTCAAGCTAGAAAGAAGAGCAGAAGCTGTTGCAAATTTCTCCTTTATGAACCGGCAAGATCTTGGCGCCTATGTTGGCGTTCTGGATGCCTCTCCAAGTAGCTCGCCCAATGGGAAAATTGTTAAATACGTTTGGACCATCGGAAATCAAACTCAAACCACAACTGTTCCAACTCTCCAATACACGTTCCCTGGGGAAGGAACTTTCCCGATCAGTCTCACAATCACGACCGCCTTTGGATTGACCGCCACGAAAAATTTGGATGCCATAGTTATTTTCAACAAGAGACCAGTCGCTCCCTCGCTCGTCAATAATGGAAAGATGGTGTCACGACATACTTATAATTTAACCTTACCTGCTGCCTCAGACCCCGAAGGCGATGCCATCAAATATCGCCTCCTTGAAACCTCTCCGATCGTCACGACCAAAGATTGCCTTATCAACAATCTCGACTGCACCGTCACAACCACAGCCGATAGTGGCGATGTTTGGATTAAGTACATGGCGTATGATCAATATGGCGATGCCATCAATGCAACTCAAGTGGACTACAACTTAGTTCCCAACTCACCACCGATTCTTCTCAATCCCCCATTAGGACTTAGAACATTCGAAGACCTTGCATTCACTTTTAGCGTGAGTGAGGGTGTCGATCAAAACAACGATTTCCTCACCTATCAACTTTACGAACGTCCTAAGCATGGCACGATCAGAAATTGCCTTCAAAATGACATTGTTCTTGAGTGTGAATATATTCCAGCGGCCAACTACAACGGTAATGATTCATTTTCCTATCGTGCTTTTGACGGAGTGGCCTATTCAAATCCTTCGAAAGTTAATCTCTACATTGATTTTGTTAACGATCCGCCTGTCTTTGCGGCAAAAATGACAACCATCGATTTGGATAACAAGGAATCGAGTCCAACTGAAATTTTCTTACCTATGGCCACTGATGCCGAAGAACCTTCAACGACTCTGACTTACAAAATCGTTACCCCGCCCGCTCACGGTCAATTAGATGGTTTCTGCTTTCCTCCTGCAATCGCCAATGGGGAAAAATGTTACTTCATTCCGGCGGTGAATTATGATGGAGATGATTCCTTTGTCTTGGAGGCCATGGACGAAAAAGGCGCCAAGGATACTTACACGGTCAATCTGAAAATTCATCTTGTTCCAACACAAAATTACGCACCTGAATTACCTGCCAATCAACTCTTCCGCGGCAATGAAAATGAACGAATGACTTTGGCCTTTCACAAAGGGACTGATCGCAATCGTGATCCGCTGACTTTGATTTTTATTTCTGAACCAGCTCCTGTGGCCGGTGATTTAATCGGATGCCCCAACTCACCGACTTGTATTTTCCAACCCAAGCCAGGCTTTGTGGGGAATGCAACTTTTTCCTATAAAGTAAATGATGGCAAGCTAGACTCAAATGTCTCGACAGTAAAAATCATCATCGAGAAAAGCAAGCCCATAAAAATCTTTGCAGGTGGCACAAATACCTGCGCCCTATTTTCTAATAATAAATTTAAATGCTGGGGCGATAACACCTACGGACAGCTGCGACCTTTTGGTGTCACTGCCAGTGCCTACGGAATAAACACCGACGACACAATTGCGTCTCTACAATATGTCGACCTCTCAGGATCAAAAGACTTATCTATTGGTGACGGATTCATGTGCGCTATTCTCTATGGCGGATACGTAAAATGCTGGGGAAGAAATGACGTCGGCCAGCTCGGGGTCGGCAATACTAAAGATTATTCCACCACCCCCTTAAGTCAGATTCCATATGTCCAAGATTCTATGGGCCGCCCATTTCGAGACATGCTAAAAATTCGCTCAGCTTCCAACGGGACTTGCGTCATTCTCAACTTAGGCAATGGCCAAATCTATTGCTGGGGAAAAGTGGCCGATCATGGCGGATTGTATGCGACTTTCACAGGCTTGATGACCAGCTCGCCGGCCTCTGCCGATGTTCCTCAATTGGAAATTAGCAATAATCGAATTTGCGTCACAAACAAGAAAGATAGGCTCTTCCACGAAAACGGAACTCGCAAATTGTATTCCACTGATGATGCAAAATGCATTGGAGACAAATTTCATCCTGCCTGGATTCATGGCGAAGTACCAAAAATGATAGTCAGTTTTCCGGAAGAGCCCTTCAATATCGGCATGCATATGTATTTTTCAGAATATCTGAGCATGGCCACCAAATACCCCGTCGGAACGACTTCTCGATACCTAATTTTCCCAATGGGAAGGGCCATCTACAGCTACCTCAATCTCCCTACTCAATCGAACTTTTACGTCGTCGGTTTCGAACGTTACGGCAGACCGGATATGTTTACTTACTCCTTTCAAGAGCGCACTTTTTTCACCTATGAGCTTGCAGCGAAATTCGTACAATGGCTGGAACCAATCATTGGTGCTGCTTTTGATCCGATCAATGAAAAAGGCGATCTCTTGCAATTTCCTGTTTATCAAAATCCGGTATCTGAAAATCAGGTTATCAAGCTAACCGGCAGTGAAACTCACATCTGCGCCTTATCCACCAATCAGTCCAATCAATCAGGCCAGGTAAAGTGCTGGGGGAAAAACGATCGTGGACAACTTGGGATCGACACGGGCCTGATGACGTCTGTTGGTCTCACTGACAATGTCATCAATGCAAAGGCCGTCAATATTGTCACCAACGTCATTGATGTAGCTGCCGGCAGTACTCACACCTGTGCCATTGCTTCCATGTATAACTCCGTCACCGATGTGAATGACAACGACATCTTTTGCTGGGGTGATAATACCAGGGGACAATTCGGAATGCTCATGCACAACACGATGTCCAAGGTCCCTATGAACGTTTTTACTAACCGTTACAAAAACGATTTATCAGGAGAAGACCCCTCATTGTTTGACTAGTTCAACCCGACGATTTTTGGCCTTTCCGGCCTCGGTGTTGTTTTCGCCCAAAGGTTTGCTGCTTCCAAATCCAGCAGTGCTCAGATTTTCACCCTTGGCGCCATTTTTAACCAACCAGTCTTTAACGGCAGCAGCACGTTCTTCTGAAAGCTTTTGATTGGCCTTAGGATCTCCCACATTGTCAGTATGACCCTCGACCTTAAGCTTAAGTTCGGGATGTGCAGCGATGAGTTTTTTAACTTCGCCTAAGACTTTTTCAGAGTCTGGTGTGATTAAGGCCTTACTTCTTTCAAAGTTAATACCGTAGACTGAAACGCGACCAGATTTCGTCAACTCATCAAACATGGCGCCAGCATCGGCCTCAAGCTTCTGCTCCATTTGTTTCACTTCAACAATCACCACTGTTGATTGAGGCGAATCATTGAGTCCGCCATGAACCATAACATATGCTGCTGGCTTGCCATTTTTATCAAGACGGAAAGAGCCTATTGTCTCTCCTGTATTACAATCTGTTCCTGGTATTTCTTTTCCTGCAATGATCGTCACAAAACCAACTTTCTGCAAAGCACCTTCATACTGACGAACTATTTCCAGCGCCGAGGTATTGGGTTTGTGATAATAGCTGTATTTCGTAACTTTCCCCTCGATGGCCTCAACTTTGGCTGGCTCCTCAGCCCCTTTGGTGTACGAAACAATGATTGGTGCGCTATCGAACTCCTTATAATCATATTCATAAACACTCGACTCAGGATAAAACTTGAGCAAGGGATGCTCTTTGGCGCCTGCAACGTTTGGCTCATTCCATTCGGCGAGCGTGATTGAAGACAAGAGCAAGGTACATAAAGCAAGGAGCATAAAGCGAATCATGGCCAATATCCTTTGAATAAAAGTTGTGTAAAAAATTGTAACACAAAAACAAATCTTCAACTAAAAACTTACCTGACAGTTATACTTTGTAATATGCTATGATGATGACACAAAAAAAATACACTGAATTTTGCCAAAGCTGGCTCGCGGCCTGGACAGGCAACCTGCCCGAAAAACTTTTATCCTTCTATTCTGAAACTGCCTACTATCAAGACCCGGCCCATCCCAAAGGTCTTCGAGGTCACCAAGAAATTTTTGCTTATTTTAAAAAACTTCTGGCGGCCAATCCTAACTGGCGTTGGGAATGTGATGAGCTCTTTCCTACGGAAAAAGGTTTTACCCTGAAATGGCGTGCACACCTTCCTGGCCTCGCGGCATTCTCGGGTTTGGATCTTGTCGAAATCGTGGATGGGAAAATCAGCCGCAACGAAGTCTACTTCGACACCGCTCAACTTCGCGTGAGTAAATAAGATGAAATTCCTAATCATTGGTGGAACAATTTTTCTCGGGCGACATCTGATCGAAGAGGCCCTCAAGCGCAATCATGAAGTCTGGTGTTTTAACCGAGGACAGTCTGGCCCGATGCCTCCACCGCAGTGTCATGTTATTCACGGCGATCGCGAAAACAAAGACGATTTTAAAAAATTTGCCTCGATGAAATTCGACGCCATTATTGATACCTGTGGTTATGTCCCTCGAGTCGTGGGCGTCAGCCTCGAAGCACTTCAAAAAATCGCGCCTCATTATATTTTTGCCTCAACCATTTCTGTCTATGCTCCCGCCAAATCAAATTCTGATGAAACATCAGCGATTCTCACTTTAAACGATCCGAAGTCTGAAGATGTGCAACATCATTATGGAGAACTGAAGGCCGCGTGTGAAAGCGAGGTGAGAAAATTTTTTCCTCAAAGAAATACCATTGTACGACTGGGTTTTCTGGTTGGCCCATATGATCGCATTTATCGCTTCCCCTACTGGACTGAGCGTTTTATCGCCGGAGGAAAAGTGATTGCGCCAGGAAGTCCTACCGATGCTTTTCAATATATTGATATTCGTGATGCCGCCGCATGGATGATTTTAAGCGCCGAGAAAAAACACTATGGTGATTATAACGTCACAGGAAAAGTTATCCCACTGGGGGATTTATTAAATATCAGTAACAAGACGTTGGGGGCCAAGGCGCAGCTTGAGTGGATTCCAAGATCATTTCTTACCTCTCAGGGCATCACCTCTTTCGAGCAAATTCCGTACAACATGTCTGACGAGGATCGTGAAACGGTTCAAAAGAGCGTCGAGAAGGCCATCAAGACTGGACGCCAGTTTCGCAGCATCGAAGAGACCGCTCGCGATACGGGAAACTGGTTAGCGCGCGAAG
>JAHFAA010000208.1:0-1024 GCA_023250775.1 Bdellovibrionales bacterium | reverse complement strand
CGCAAGCTCGGCGTGAAGCTCAGTTCCGGAATTACCCGGGAACGTGAGCTCGAGATTTTAAAGGCCTTTAGCAATATTGATTAGATAGCTCCATTGCTCATAAGTTTAACTTATCATTATCAATTACGAATAATAAGTTTATCTTTGGGCCAATTTGACTTAGTTTGCGCCCAGCTCACTAACCAATTAAACGGAGTTCGTTATGAAAAATTTTATCTTTGCAATGTTACTTGTCATCGGTGGACTGAATGCCGCCAGTGCCCGCTCACTTAATCCTGAAACTTTTGTTAAAGAGGCCAATTTGATCACATGGGATTTTGATGTCGACAGCCATCTTCGCAGCTTTGATGTGACAGGCGGAAAAGTTTCCGTCAATCCTGTTACTAAAATTGCCAATGTAACTTTGAACCTGGCCAATAACTGTCCCGTTGGCGCTTATTGTTTTGCCTACATTCCAGAATTCAAAATTGAACTACCTATAACTAAAATTGAAAAAGACGGATGCGGCGTTGTTACTTATAGGGCCGAACGAAATGAGATGCCAGTCGATGGCGCCAAAAATACGCTTGTCATTAAAGATACGACCTTATCAGTTTGCGAGATGTTCTACCCAGCAGCAACAACGATCACCTATGACGAAACATTTATCAACCGTCTTCAAGGCCAGACCGAAACCCGCCATTCACGCATGACCGCCGAGAAACTACACTCTCCGTTCATTCGCTAAGTCAAAGTCTAAGAAATGATCAAGCAAAGAGGGGCCAATTGGTCCCTCTTTTTTTTACATTTAGCACATTTAAGGATAGATTTTTAACTTACTAACGGGGGGCCACATGGAAGCAAAAATCACCTGGAAAAATAAAATGCAGTTTACGGCCGATAACCGCGGCATGAAAACAATCATCGACGCCTTTCCTGAAGTGGGTGGTGACGATCAAGGCCCAACACCAAAAGAATTGCTTTTGAATGCCGTGATGGGATGCACCGCCATGGATGTCATTTCCATGCTGACAAAAATGCGACA
>JAHFAA010000001.1:18571-28845 GCA_023250775.1 Bdellovibrionales bacterium | reverse complement strand
AGGTTTTCACAGGTGGTGTTCGTGCAGGTCTTTCGATAGAGAAGAGGAGTTGCCGGTGGTGGCCCATACGGAACGTACTGATCAAGATTGATCGTATTATACCCGTACGGTAAAAAGATTCCTTTGAGTACGTTGGCCCCAAGTGGAGCATCACTCAACCAGTGCGGCGTTGCCAATGGCATATAGTTCGAATAGGTCGTGTAATTGGTCTGGTCCGGATCTGATTTAATGAAATTCCATACCGTTGAGTTGATCAAGGCCTTGGTCTTGTAAACCGTTCCACCATTATTCAAAGTATATTTTTGAGCACCACATGCGGAAACAGCAGCGGCCTTAAAACCAAAACCAGCGGTGAGAGCTTTATCGATCAAAGAGCCATTGGCGCCGATGGTGCTGGTAAAGACCGACCCCACTGGCGGAACAATGGCCGTCAGCATCCCCAAGGTGGTTGAGAGCGAGGTGTAAATCTTGGCATTTTTCTGCCGTCTGGCCGCGACTTTGTAGTAATAGTACTTGCCCGGAACTAGGCCAGTGAAAGTGTAAGTGTGAGTGGTTGGCCCGACGTCCACATAATTCGACGTTATGGGGTACAAATCAGTCAATGTTGAAGGAGCGGAAGCGAAGAAAATACGATAGCCGATCTTGGCACCCCAACCACCATTAACTCCAGAAAAGACCGGCCAGTTGAAGGTGATGCTTCCGGAGCTTAAAGCAGAAACATTGCTGAAGGTGCCCACACTGGTGGAAAAATCTGGCTCCACGAAGCCTGAAAGACTGAAGTGCAAGGCATCCCAGCTCGACCACCTGTTGTTAAAGAACTTCAAGTGAATGGTATTGTAGCCTGCAAGAATATCAGTCCCTGTATAATATTCGTTTGCCCAATACTCAAAGAAGAATTTGCAAGCATTGGGGGCTGACGTGGCATTATTAAACCCTTTCTGATCGGCAGGAACTCCTCCATTAAACTCATCATCCCCATAGAAACAACCACGGGTGGCAAAGACGTGAATCTGTCCCGCAGGTCCTCCTGTCCACATCGCAACTTTATTTTCGGCAGGAGTACAACTGCCAGGTATCGCGCACGCCGGCGGGTTGGGCAATTCTTTCAAGAAGCTGGCCTTGAGGATACTGGAGTTGGTGATGGTGACACCTGTCGTCGGTGAAGTCATCGGATAACCGGCCACAGTGGGATAGGCCACCTGCTTAATATGAGGATTGGTGGCCACAGATCCGTAGGCCACAGAATAGCTTGACCAGGTAAAACCAGAACCAGTACCAGAGCCGAGCTCTAAGGTCTGGTACTTGCTAAGACCAGTGGCGCTCAAGTTGGCAGGATCAGTTGCCGTTAACTGAATCTTGAAAACCTTATTGATATACTGGTTGGCCTGAATATCGTAATTTAAATGAACATAGGCCGTAGAGAGCGCAGGAGTCGCCACAGTGGCGGTGAATTTAATATCGAAGGAACAAGTATCAGAAGCATTCATGAGCTTATTGCAGGTATTGTTCAAAAGCTCATAGCCGTTAATGGCATCCGCGTTGGTGGCCGCTCCCATACTGGTTTTGATAAAAACCGTAAGATGGAATGGATAGGCAGTATTATTGGTGAGCGTGTAAGTCTTCTTGGCATAGACCGCACTACCCTTGACGGCAAAAAAGGTATCCATAAAAGCGGGATCAAAGTCCTGCGTTTTGAGCGGAATATTTCGCGACGGGCCTGTCAATGCTTCTGATGTTCCCGGATTTAAGAACTGCACAAACCAATCCTGGCTCTTCACATCAGTATCCGCATCAGTATTGCTGAATCCGGGAGCATCCGCGACTTCGAAGGCCTCGGCCATGATCCGATAGTAGGCGACAATAGGATTGCCTGTGGCCACCTTATGGAAACCATCGTCGTAGGTAACCTTCATCTCCGTATCATAGATCTCTGGATTGCCGGCCATAACCGCAGGGGGAGTAAAGTTAAAGCCAAACGGAGCAACGATGCCTGGATTGATCGTATTCCCAATCACTGGTAATGTGGTGGCCACAAGTTCAGGAGGCAGACTCGGAATATACTGGATACTCCTGATCGTCACAGCACTGCCGCCAACATTCTTGAAGCTAAAGGTAAAAGGATACGTTTCCCCCGTAGCAGGGAATGTCCCGGCATGGATAGCGTAGTCAGCGGTGCCATTCATCATCGGGCCAACGTGAAGATTGGAGAGAATTTGACGTGACACAGGTTCTGCTGCCCCTGGCGTCAGTGACCACCATGCGGGAACAGAATATCCTGTCAATGTGCCTGCCCCGTCGTGCAAGTCGGGATAGGTCATCGGAGGTCGGTAGGCCACAGCACTATCGATGGGCGTGAGCATCGAGGTGGGAGCTAACTTACCTAATGAGCCATAAGCTATTTTAACTGAGTAGTCCCTCGATACCGGTTTAAAATATCCCTGATCATTTTTATATCCCGGTGATGCCAGCGAACCAGAGCATGGCCCGACTGGGCACAGACCAAGGTCACCATCATAGTACTGGAAGGTGGCGACGTCGTTGGTGATGAATGATTTTGGTTCCCACAAGTCTGCCGTATTATTCCAGGCCGAAACGTTCAAACGCGTCTCTTCCGCAGTCGGTGGGAAATCGGCACTCACCTGCCTCTCTAAGGGGTCCATGGTTGCAAAAACTGTCAGCGCACATGTTTCGCCCACGCCAAGAGGAGCGGAACCGGAAGGATTTATCAAGTCATAGCAATCCTGGTCATAAAGCGTTCCCACTCCCGAACCGTCTTGGATGACGTTAAAGGCATAATCTTTGCTCCCACCATTTAAATACGTACCCAATGGATAAGGTCCTGTGGCCATTTTCAAATTTTTAAAGGCATCAATTTGAATATAGGGAATAGGACCTGTTCCAACATTTTGCAGCACAATCTTATGGTGTTTTTGTACACCGGGAAGGACAAAGCCCATATCGCCTGCATTAAGATTGGTGGTTTGGAACACCAAAAAACCTTTGACCACGAGGAGACCTGTGTGTCGCGATTCCAGCGTTCGATCGGGATGGAGTGTACCATCATCTTCATAGGTGGCCGAATCCTTATAGGTAAAATGGAAGGCCTTATAGCTTAAGTTGGTATCGGGCTTGCCGGTACTTCCATCATAGACGATGTGATCGAGAAATAGTCGATCCTGAAGTTCCAAATTTCCCGCCTTGTAAAGAGGCGAGATATAACCTGACAGAAAACAAAACTCATTCGGTTGCAATGGCACGGAGGTACAGCCGGTGGACATATCTTCATAATAAGAATTCTGAGGCTGATCACTCTGGGATAAGATGGTTCTCGGCGTTGCGTCCACAGCTTGAGGACCACTACCTGCGGATTGGCGATCGAAGGCCGAAAGGATTGTTACAGGACTCAAGCCTGCATTGCGCACCTTAATGACCACCGACATTCTATAAGCAGAATTGGTAATCAAGGCCAAGCGGCCGAGGTCATACCACCCCAGCGTTTCATCGGCTGACAAATTTACCTGACTGACACCATTGATTTTAAAATCATCAATGACCAGCTTGCCTGCCGCTTTGGCGTTGGCACTCAGGGTGAAGAGCTTTTTATTAACTATCGTTTCTAAATTTTTCCAGCGTGCATCGTACTTAACCCACAGCTCTGTATTGGTAAAATCTTTATCCACCAAATATTGAAGCGAGGGCCAGAAGGTCACTCTAAAAATACAAGTTTCACCCAGTGTCTCACCTCGAATACCAAGCGTCGAAGTATCCATACATGCCGATAAATCTTCCACCCTAAAGGGAAGTTGGGCGAGATCAACGGGCAGAGCAGGGTCTCCTCCGTCATCGCAATCAAGATAAGGCCCGGCGACCTGTTTTCGACAAATCCCCATGACGACCCCCGCAGCCGTTTTGAAAATTAGCTCTTTGACAATCCCTTCTTGATACCCTTTGTTGCTAATGGAAATGTTCTTACTCTCATGGTTACCCACGATAGTGTTAGGCGTAAATTCATGTACCGCTTGGTTGGTCTGGAAGTCGCCTTGAATTTTGAGCGATTTGTATTGGAAGAAAGCGTTCAAATTGCCTGTGCCGGTCTTGCCATCCTTGATATAAGAAGCGGTAAAGACGGCCGAATAATCCTTGGTCGGATCAGTCTCCAAAATGTTGAGTGGCACATAGGAAACGGTGGCCTGACAGTTCTGACCAGACTTAAGTACAGGAGGACAGTTGTGCTCCTGCAGAGAAAAGGATGACGGCATATTTTCACTGGCAACGGAAACCTCTAAACTTCGCGCCGAAAGGCCTCCACGGTTTTCAATCTGCAGCACTTCGGTTCGAACAATCGGTTGAGTTTGCTCCAAAACACCGTAATTAAAAAATTGCACTCCACCGAGAAAAACTAATGAGGCTGGCTCACCCACAAGTACATTCAATTTTTCGGCGACTTCGGCGCCCTTAATATAGTTCTTATATTTGAAGACAACTTTCTGCTTGAAATTCCCCGAACGAGAAGGATTCATAGTCACCTTCATCGTGCATGATTCACCAGCAGGCAACTTTGCGGTCTTGCAAGTTCCCCCAGCGCCAGGAAAGACCGGCATGCCTGAATCCTCGGATACGTTAAACAGCATTCCCATATCCGACTCGTCATCCTCAATCAGGAGTAAGTCGAGGTTGGTTATCTCAAATTTTGAGTTATTCTTGGCCGAAAAAGTGATGACACGAACGTCCGAACCGGTTAACACTTCTCCTAAATCTGTCCCGCCCACCACCGTGAAGGTCACAGGTTCGAAGATACCATCGGTTTTTATCTCGACAGTATTCTCACCAGTTTTGGGCGCAATACAGGACACCAGGAGTCCTGAGAGTCCCACCAGTAAAAAGGGCAAAAGAAATGTCATTCGCATACGTACCTCGAATTTCTTTTATCCATTAATCAGCGGTGTTGACCTTAATAACGCAACGGCCGCCTCTAGTGTAATAATCTTCCTGGTTATAAGGGCTATCGCCTCTCATATACATATAATATCTTCCGGCATCCGGAGTCGAAACATCTCCTCCCACATTCATGTACATTGGGTCGCTGCGACTGATCAGCCACCAGGCCCACTGGGTTGTGACGGTGTCGGGAAGATGGCCAGAGGCGTACTTCACAATCCACTGATCATCATCAGGATCGGCGTTCCCTGCAACGACACTGTTGATGTAGCGAAAGGGCGTCCAATATGTATTGGGAGAGCTATACCAACCGGAAAATGATAGATCTCGTAAACCATCATTGTGAGCTTCTCCGTTATTGGTGGGGAAGTTGGTTGGATTTGCCGCCACCAAAATAGGGTCGGCGGCATGAGCAGCGGCCATGGCCGCGGTTGTCCACTCCTTGTTATCAGGAGAATCTACGCACGGTGCTGGATAGCCGGGACCTTCCAAGCAGGCACCAGGCATACCGGTGGCAGGATTAAAAAACATGGCCTTGCTATTGACTCCAGGGGCCTTAATGCCCATGACCTCGTTATAGGCGATGGGAGGGCCAAAATTGGCCTGTCCCCAGTCGAGGAAATAACCATCTCCACCGCGATCATCCAGCACCAGCTCTTGTCCGAAGGTCCGGCGGGCACCATAGCCACTGCCCGAGCCAAAAGGCGGGCCGATGCCACCATGCCATTCAAGCACAACATCGTTGTACCCCGACCAAGTGGCGGAGTCGAAAATTGAATTCATACTTGTGCCTGAACGATAGCTCATACCGGTATTTTTTTCTCGCGCACCACCAATCTGGGCAGTGGAACATTGTCCAGTATTCTGCTGCGACAATACCCAGGCATAGAGCGGAGCCCCTGGGCCTGTCACATAAGGAAAGGCGCTTCCCCACCAGCTCAAACTACGATCACCACCGGTATAAACTTCGTCCGGGCCACCGAGCGAAACGTCGCCGCCCGTCATGACGGGTGCCCCTAGGCCTTGATTGACTGACATACGAATCGATGAAGGTTGATCGTCCTTGGCGGGACCTAAATACATGACCTCGCCAGAGAAATCGCAGAAGATCTGTTCGGCCACGACCTCCATCATATTTCCGACGAGATCCTGTACTCCGAATTTTGAGATACAACGAGAAGAATTCACGCTCGTGCTATTTGCATCATTCGAGCTTGAGCCTCCCCACAGATATGGATCGGCTTCACCCCAAACAGAGGGAAAGAGCGGAGTCAATTTCTGATCCCACCAGGCGTCTCGGCCACCGCTTAACTTCCCCTGCGTATTGCAGCCGGCCTGATCTGAGACATCGACAAGCCCCCCGGAAAGTTTTATTCGTGGATGCATGTACATAGGAGAGACCCCGGCGGTTCCCTGCTCAATCCCATTAATCATATCCAGATCGTAGGTATTGACGGCTGGATCACCAGAAGTGGCGCTAGAATCAATATCTGGCCAGGCAGCGACCACATTAAATTCTTTCTTAGTCATAATACGTTTTTTGGCCGGTGCCGCAGATTGGTAAAAGACTCCACTACCGCTACCTGCAGCTGAATCATAGGCACCTAATTCCACCTGATAGAGCTGACAGAGATCATAGACGTCAATCTGCGCCAAGCTTCCAAGCGGTGGCAGCTTGGCATTGTTACTTGAAATAATTTTTCCAATCGGCGTCGTAGATTTGTTAAAACGCATCTGCTGTGGCCAGACATTGGGTTGAGTTCCAGGTGAGTAAAAACCGGTCATGGCCAAGACCTGATCTACGGTTTTGTTATACAAAGTCACAGCGCCATTAACAGGGGCTATCAGGTTATTTCTGAAAAGTTTATTAAGACCAAACCAACGTGCCGTCCAATTGCCAATCATAGCAGGGTTGGAATGATTCACGTTAACGAAGGGAAGGTTGATAAAACACTGGGTGGCCAAAGTACTATAGCCCCCGGGGTCAGTAATATAAGAACCAGGGCCCGCTGAGGAGGGGTAGTAGTACTGAGGATAAGCACCTGTTCGACCTCTCAGATAGTACACCGCTGCGGGTTCAGACTGAGCCAAGGTATTTTGCCACGGATAACCATCGTTAGAGGTATTCGGAACCGCCCAGGGATCGCCACCCCAGTAGTTGGGATAGTTGGGAATACCGCTGCCTGGAGTATCGCCATAGAAGGTACCAACTTTATAATCGCTACCATCTTGGCAATTTTCTGTGGCATCATTATTAATCGCCCAGCCACCGGCGCCTGGGAAGGCATAGGGTTCCACCACTGTCTTGGTGTAATCAGCGCATTTACCACCGGCCATGTAGGTTATCCCGTTTCCAAAACAATCACCTTGATGAACTCGCCCATAGCTTGTGTCGGTATTGGAACTGCCTGAGCCGGCATGACCCCACATTGGTTCATCTGAACTCCACCTGGTCTGAGCACAACCATAAAAGTTCTGCCCCGAATTGCCGCCCTTCCAAGCTAAAGTCTTGCCTTGAAAATTATAGACACCTTTACCACTCTGATCGCCGTCGAAGTCACTCTGGGCCACCGCCGTGGCGCGCGGATCACCTCGAGTAAAGTTACATCCAAGTTCGAAGCGATCGACCAGGAGATCCCCACCAAGATCATAGACAGGATACGGATCACCAGGCAGGCCGGTAAAGACAGGCCAGGGAAGATTTAAACCTCTGGCACCAAGGCCATTATAGGGACATGAGTAGTACTTTCCAGGAGACTTATCAATAGGCTTTCCGATCTCACGACAGATGGTTCGATTGGCCATCATTCGGTGAACCAAGGCCATATTGGGCGGTGGCAAAGTCACCTTGATAATATTGCTCGAGTCACTGAGAGGGAGTGGAATATTATTAAAGATCGGAACAATTTTGTACCAGTAAACACGGCCACGTTCGACTTCTCCGTTATTGTCTACAAACTGCACTGAATAATCAGTGAAGGTTACCACTCGATCGGTATCAGGTGTGGCATTATTTCGAACGCGAGTCACTCGATCTGAGGCGCGAACCAGGCCGGCGTTGGCGGCACGCTGATAAGGAAAATCTTTGTGAGTTAACTCAGTCCAGGTAACTTTGTTATTCTCTGATCGATACACCTTATAGCCAAACATGCGTTTGTCTTTAGTGGTGGGAAAAGGAAATGGATAATTTCCATTTTGCAGAGTCGCCGGCGACTCATAGGAGGAAATCATGTCATCCATATACAAATCGGGAGCGCTATAGAATTTCATATCCTTCCAAGCCAGGCGCACCATTCCCATATTTGAGTATTGATACTTAGGATTGGCGGTATCGCCATCTTTTGTTCCATAGACCCCATTGAACTCAGTCGCACCACGCGAGAGGTAAAAGCCGGAAGTTGGGTCCTCATCAATATTGACCCCGGCACCGCTACCACTTCCGATCAACAACGCCTCAACCGGAACAGTGGATTCATCGAGTGTCTCCAAAATCATGGTGCGTTTGCCTGTGTTGAGATCGGGCGGAATCAGTCCATCAACTTTTGGGCCCACGGCGAAAATTTCCGTCCACTCCTGAAATTGCACTGTGGGCAGAGCGATCAAACAATCATTAGTCGCCAAATTTGTCTCTGAGTAGTAGCGATCCAACCCAACCTGCAGGTAAGACAGCACCCCGGTGAAATAACGCTCTCCGGGAATTAAGGGTGGTTTACCCAAGGTCGTGGGATCCACTGTGTATCCCGTAAATGCCTTATTGATTCCTTCCTTGGTCCAGTAATCCGGATCCGGGCCCCCAGGAGGAACGACATTTTTGGCCTGAGCAAACTGAAAAGGTGTGCCTAAATTGCGCATCCAGAATACTTGAAAATTATTGTACATCCCGCCAGTGGGTGCATTCCAGGCAACATTAATCGTACGTCCAGAAACAGAACAATTTGTTAGCTTGCCAGGAAATTGCGCCAGTGTTGGAGTCTTGATTTCAGGCGTAATACACTTTACAAGCGCGTGACTCACATCCTCAATATCGACAAAGTTGTTAGTTTGATAATGAGTGTTATCGCCATCAATCTTTGGCACCAATGAAAAACAGTATTGCTTGCCTACTGAGGGAACGATGCCATCAATATCAATCTGGGTGAAAGTTTCAAAGGCAGATTGAGTGGACGGTGTCTGAGTGCTTCTGAACACCCCATTACAGTTGTCCGCACTCTTAATGGAAAAGTTGACATCGGTGCCAGCGGGATGAACAAAATCCAAGGTGTCATTGGTGCTTACCAAACGCGAAGGAACCGTGGCCTTGGAGGTATAGCTGAAAACTTCAAAATCAGCATCCCCAGGAGTACCAATGGCCACCGCGCCGGAGTCAGGAAAGTTGACGTAATCACCATCCTCAATTTCAACCGAAGCTCCGCCCAGCGCCGCTCCTCCCGGCCCCACTAGTGACTTGGCATAAACTAACTTTTTGGGAGCAGGATCTGTGGGAGAGGCATAGCAGTAGAGTCCAAGATCATCGAGATATCCTGAGGCGACAACCGGAGGATTGAAAACGGCGTGAATTCGACGCGTGGTCGTCTCAGACCGAGGATGATCGATATGGTTGATGCCATCGAAAGGAGCAATGGCGGGATATGTGGGAGTGCTTGAGGTATAATCTGCCCCTGCTAAGGCCAAAATACTTGATTGGCGATGGGACAGCTCACAGGTGGGATTGCCACAGGCCACTACCTTGATTTGAAAATGACGATAACTGGGTAAGTTGGTCAATCTAAAATAGGTCGCATCAGCGTCTACCCGATCGTACTTGACCAGGCCATTCAAACGATCAATCTGCAAATCAGTAAAATAATCTGGTGGGACAGGGTTAAAAGGGTCAACCAGAAGAGGATTCTCAACGGGATCACCCAGCACTTTCTCTTTGCCTAGCTCCTTGTAGAAAACGCGATAGTGATCAAAGTCACCAGTGGCCGGAGACCAGGTCACATCGATATTGGTTAGGGCAGCCGCTCCGTCGGGATGAACCGCTCTGACTAAGGAAGTTTCAAAGTTAAATGAACCGGTGGGCAGTTGTGTGGTAATGGCCAAAAATTTATGATTTTCCTCGCGCTTGTAGTTGGCATCACCATTCAATCCGCCATACATCACGTAGCCCTTATGGATAGCACGCACCTGGAAAAAATACTTGGTACCTGAGGTGAGAGGCGTAATAGTTCGTGAACGCTCAGTGGACAACATGGGGCTTTCGGGAAGACTACTTGGAACCATATTCACATGACGGTCAGTGCCGGAGTAATTTTCATTATTGAGATTGGCAGCGCCACCTTCCGAGCTGATATAAG
>JAHFAA010000001.1:0-18561 GCA_023250775.1 Bdellovibrionales bacterium | reverse complement strand
TGATATAAGAAATCTCGTAGGCGACTGGGTCGGCAGTCTTGGGGTTAAAGGCCGTTCCTGTGGTGACCGCACCTACCCATTCAACGATGACAGAGTTTTGTCCTGCAATACCTGCCGGAGTCCGCACGGTAGAAATGCCGTCGAAATCGGCGGTAATATTGGCAAATGTTTTGGCCGTCATGGTTTTGCCGGAATCACTTTTTCCGCCGGTCGCATTATTGGTGGCCGAAACCGCAAACGAGTAGTTGGTATTAACCTGCAATCCCGTAACCGTATACACGAGCTTGCCCGCAGGATTGAGGATCAGGGAGCTACCGGCAATAAAAATTGGGGCCTCAGAACCGTTGACATAAATCTCGTAGGTGAGATCTTTGGCATTACCACGGGCGGGATAAAAATAAACTTCCACTTTATCGTGTGAAATCGCCTCCACCGAGGCCAGACCACCGAAGGGCACCGTTTGAATTTTGGTGGTTACCGTTTTACTTTTTTGCAGCTTGGTATCTTCAATCGTACCGACGCAAGCTGCCAGTAACATGAGCATGGCCGCGAACAGTACACATCCTCGCAAGCGAGTGTACATCCGCCTAGATCCAAAGAAATATGGAGTCTTCAAAATAGTCATACCCATGCGTCTTATCGTACCCTTATGTCTGGGGCCTAATGACCCATTTACTTGATTATACTGGTAAAGCATGCCTTCATTGCTTCCGAAGAATTCTTGAAGAGCAAAAATTAGACATAACATTCTAAAAATATTGGTTTTTTTTTTAACTGTCCGCTTATCTGAAGGATGCATGCCTCGGAGTTATGGGACAAAAATTGCCCACAAGCTGACTCGTTTTGTTGTCATTGTTGTAAGTGGCTAATTTGGCGTACAGGGGAAGGTGCTATTGTTGAATGCACTACGCTTGATCGTGCCGTTCACATTCACATAGGTGATGACGCCGACTCGATATGCTTGGCCCGAAACCAATCCTTCTACCGTGTACTCGGTTAAATTTTCGTTTACCAGAGCACGGATGTACGGAGCAGGTGGAGGATCACTACTGGTGGCCGTACCAAAGTCAAAGGCCCCTTCTGGGCGAACATAAATTTCAAAATGAGAATAGATTCCCTTTTGCGGCTTGGCCCAAGACACCAGAAGCCCTCCCGGTGCTGTTCCTGGGAGACAACCTGTGGCACCCTCAAACTCCTGAAGGGTTGGAGCATTCACCTTGGGAACAAGACAGTTGGGAATGGCATTCGCCCGATGTTCGACAATCACCCCATTCTCCCAAGTATAGGGGAAGGCCTGAAAACAATAAGGCACTTCACTAAACGGGTATGCGTTGGTAATCACCAATTCGGTGTCGGTCTGATAGTTAAAACTCAAGAGATTGAGGGGTGAGATATTGGGGTGACCAAGAGGATCAGGATGGTTAAGCGGCACAACGGTATTGCCCATATAATTCACATATTCCACAATCACGCCGTCCATGATTCCACTATCCAAATCAGGTGCTGTAACCTCCAGATAGAGCTCATCCAAATGATTGTAGTCTCGCGCTGGCTCAATGGAATTAACACCAGCATACAGGGCCACAGGAGGAGTGGTTTCAATCTGTTTTACCGAGGACAACTTGCGCGTTGTCATCGAACAAGTCGTACTCTGACAAACCGCCACCGCCACGTAATACATGGTGTTTGGAAGCATATCGATCAAAATCGCACTGGTGGTTGTATACGTCACTTGCTTGCAAAAATAATCGGGATTGGTGATCTCTTGTCCATCACAGACATCATCGGTAGCTCCACCCAAATAAACCAGCACCCCAGGTTTCGTGGAATAATACACACGGTAATTCTCAAAAGCACCGGACGCCTCCTCCCACTGGGTCGATACCGAGGTCAACCCTTCGGTTCCGGGCATCAAATTCACGCTCAATCCCTCGGCGTTGAAATCCAGATTGTTCACCCCACCTTTCAATGTTTTGATCTGCAGATATTTTGAATTAACTTCCTTCTTATAAGTGACATCGCTGCCATACAGAGTGTAGCCATAGTGAATCGCTCTGACCGACACGTAGTACAGAGTATCCGACTGGAGTCCGGCCACCACAGTGCCAATTTCCCCAGGATTCACATACACAACCTTGCGAAACTCCGCTGGCGCGGAAGCATCATTCATGGAGCCCGGATTCAAGACATCGCCATTGATCACGGTGACAACATATTTGTTCGGATCGATATCCTTGGGAACAAATGATGAACCTTGCTTTTCGGCTTCGGCCCACTCGACCTTAATTGAATTGATGCCGGCCAGACCGGGCATGGCCTTGACGTTTTGAATGCCTAAAAAATTGGCAGTAATATTACCAAAGGTAGTGGCCGATTTCTGAGCAGGGGCAGATGAATAGCCAAAAGTTTTGACGTTCTTAACTTGCACCTCAAAGTTGTAAGAGGCATTCGTTTTCAACCCGGTAACGGTGTAGACCAAAAGTCCCAGCCAATTGGCGCGCAAGTAGGAGCCGGGCACAGCAACGGGAGTGGAAAGTCCGTCATAGTTGATAAGATAGACAAGTTGCTCAGCATCCCCAGGGGCCGGAAAAAAAGAAACATCGATCTTGTCATTGGCCACCGGTTTAGCATCGAAAATACCTTGAAAAGCGATGGAGGGAACCGCCACCGGAACAGTCTGCGTTTTGGGGATCTTAGTATCTTCAATCGTTCCAACACAGGCCGTAAGAAATAACATGACCAGCACTAGGCATGCGCTCGACATTTGTAAATGTTTGTTACTCAACAACCACTGCATAAAATGGAACGGCCTCCACAACCGTTAGAATCCATTGTAGGCGTGTCGACTAAATTTCTATAAAGGTTGAGCAAAATTCATCTGGCGAATTTAGTTTCAAGGGTTTATCTCACAAAACGATTCTACATAAAGGCAAACATGTCCTCGTAACGACTAAAAAAAGTGGCACTCCGAAGAGTCACTCGCTAAACTATTTCAAATGCGCCTTAAAACCAATTTATTCAGCTTTCTATTGTGTTTTTTGATCTGTCACTCAGTTTGTGCCAGTCACGCTAAACAGCACTCCTCCCCTTTAGCTTCCACTGACGGATCAATTTTACTGGATCATGGCACCAAGCTCATCGGAAATTTTCACGTTCAAAACGTAGGTGATTTTTTTACCGTCACACCTCTGAAATTTTCCGCACGCCTCTTCACTCCCGATCACCAAAATCCTCCACTCCAAAATTTTTACGTCGACTTCCGAGATTTTGGAGCTGACAAGGAACTTCGATACTCCTTAAAGATCGTGAACGATTTCCAACATGGCATCTCCCTGATCTACACTCGAGATCAACGCCTTATCGCTCAGGATATTTATCAAAGCGAATCAGTTCACGGCACCATCATCTATCTCGCTCATAGTGAATACAAAAAATATGTGGGTGAAATTAAAAATCTCACCTTTGACGGGCCCGGCGCGCTCGAACTGACGAACGGACAAACCTATGTCGGCCGGTTCAGTCATGGCTCCTTGAATGGGATTTTTTTGAATGCAAAAGAAAAAGTCGTCCTGCAATTCGTCAACAACAAGTTGATCAGCAGTATGCCCATGCAAAAACAAACCTGCCACGATCCCTACTTGGGTGACTTTCATTTGTCACAGGGGACCTGTCACGACAGCGAATTGAAAACCCACTCGGCAAATTTCAAAGACAATCTTCTGGTGTACAACGGCCATTTCAAGAACGGAAAATTGTGGCAAGGTGAAATAGTCCCGATGGCCTTCAATACCCAAGGCACCTTCGGCAAATTCGAAAATGGCTTGCCCACCGGTGTCGTTCGAATTCAAAAAAAAGATGGCATGACCCTCGGCACTCTCCAAGATGGTAAACTACAAGGACAAATCGCTACGTATAATTTCAAAACCGGAGAGCGTTTTGTAGGACAATACGAACATGGAAAAAAACAGGGCCCTTTCCGCCTCCTCAGTTACAATTCGGAAATTCTGCAAAAAGGCAGTTATAAGAATGATCAATTGGATGGCACTCTTTTCAGTTATGATGATCAGACCCATCTTAAGTCTGTTGATCAGTATCAGGCGGGCAAAAAATTAGGCAAGACCACTTATTTCAATCCGGATGGAACACCAAAAAAATAATCTCGAATCAAGCTTCATCAGTCTTTTTAGAAATGGGAAAAAAATACGCCATAAATTGATAGACCTGATTGGCCTCGCCCTCTCGTAAAAAGGCGGATAATTTTTTTTGAAATTCAAGAATCAGCTTTCTCACTTGCGGCAGTTTTTTGGCATCAACTGAAATGGTGGAAGATGCCCAGACACTTTCGTCGGGCTTAAAAGAATTCAGTCGATCGGTCAAAAGATGGATGTTACTTCGGTGGGCCTCACGAAATAATTCAAAATTTCCAGCAATTTCTCGGGCGTGCAGATAACCCGTCACCTTGTAGTAGAGACCATCGTCCTTCTTTATGACCAGTCCCTTCAAACACAGATCATCTAAAAAAAGAACCGTGACCTCTTCCTCCATAAACATGCGCTCGGCGATGGTGGCGGCAGTCACTCCTGTTTCCTCGGGACAGGTTCCGAGAAAAGCATAGATGGCAAAGTACTCCCAGTAGACCAAAATACGTGTATCCAGATCATCATCTAGCTTGAGAGCACGGACATCATCCCCTTCTTCCTTTTTATCCAAATTGGATAATTGCGCGTACTCTACTTCACACGACTGAATAAATTTTTGTAACGTTTCACCTGCCAAGGCCAGCTTTGAGGCAAAAACCTGGGCGCGCGAAAGGGGCAAGGCGCGACGACCACGCATGACGGCACTCATCGTGGAAGAATCGATTTCCAGATAGCGGGCGAAAGAACGGAGAGAATAGCGTGGATTGGTGTGCTGTCGCCTCGCCAGCTCCTGCTCGAGAACCTGTTGATAATACTTCTTTTTGCCTTCCTTCATGCCTGTAATTTTATCACGTTCTTTGACGGCCTCTGTACTTTTTTCATGCTCTTTGTGTTTTTGAGGTATTTTCTCAGGAACCTGTCAAAATGCCATGTCTGGACCCTCTTTTGGAGTTGTTTATGAAGATGTTTCGTCCGATTTTTTTGGCGATTTTATTGGGACTGACCCTTTCGGCCTCCCTTTTTGCCGGCACCGTCACCATCATCCCACACGGAATTGGGGTCTACGTTAGCCCAACTGGTCGAGAATATTTCCAGAATTCTGCCGAGGACCTTGCCCGTCGCCACAACGTCAATCTGCGACACCAAAACTTGGGCAACAAGCATGAGGATATGGGCGCAAAAACTCTTGATGAATTAATTCCCGGCAACCCCAAATTAACCTCGCTCATCAAGCAGGCCAAATATTATTTCGCCAAATTTTTCAGCAGTAGCGAAATTACTTTTAAAAACAAGCACCATCTGATTATCGATGCCAAAAACATTGACGTCACCATGAACTGGAACCATGTGGGAATTGATTTTATCAAAAACAGCGCAGGTCCCGCAGTCCCGACGCGTCTTTATTTAAATTTAGTTCTTCAGAATTTCCGCGTGACGGTGGACAAAGTTGATGTCAAAGACAAACTGCATACTTTTCTAGAAACAATCGGTGTTGATCGTATCAACTTTGGTAGCGACGCCACCAGTATCCCTCTGACTTTCAAAGTTCCCGTGGATGTCCTGGTGCGAGGTGGAAAATTTAGTTTCACCGTTTATCCTCCTGAAACCAACATCGATCAAATTAAGCTCGCCCTCGATTTCAAAAAACCCATGCGCCTTCCTGTGATCGACGTGATTGTGAATGGAACACGGGCACGCACACGTTTGGATGAAATTGAAAAACTCTTACGTGATAAACGCGCCGATCTGATGGCGGGACTTACCAAGGCCGCCAGCACTTACCTCAATGAGGACTTCGCTCCAACCATTCGCGATACTCTCAACACCCAGGCCAATTTAAAATTTGCCGCAACGGAAAGCATGAAACCCTTGGGCTCGCCCAGTGCCACCGACGTCCCCATGAATTACAGATTGATTCCTGCGGGCCTCGACTACAAGGACGACCATCTGCACTTCTTCCTCGATGCTTTGATCAAAGACCCGAAATACACTTCTATTCCGACTCTTGATGATCGCCAAACCGCCTTTCTGGGCGTGCAGTCACGCACTTTAAACAAGCATGATTTTGATGTCGCCATCTCACTCAACGAAGGTTTCATCAATCAACTGTTGCAACTCTCCGACCGCCGCGGTTACTACAACGCCATTACCACTTCAAGTGGTACATCTTACGAAAATGTCCAACGCCCGAAATTTGAGTTAGGCGGACGCACCGGAGATTCAGGCGGACTTCCACCAATCGTGAAGCTAAAAATTAGATATACCGTCACAGGTGTAAAACAGTACGCCGTCAACAATCCGATCGAAGTAGAATTTGATCTCAAACTCAAATACCCCATTAGAAATGGCAAAGCGCAAATCGTGGTGGATGGCGTAGATCGCGATTCCGTTTACGTTTCCTCACGCTTCGCTCGCTTCGAAGTCTTATGGCCACAAATTCTTGAAGGGGCCAAAGATACCTTGGCGGGAATGGATTTGTCCGGCATGGTTTTATGCGACGAGATCCCGGTGCCCACTGATCTCTTCGGTTTCCCCATGCGAATTACCCATGCTGAACCAGATGCCAACGGCCATATCCTGGTTTTCATGGACTACGCCCTATAGTCTTGGCACTTCTCAATTTCCGAAAGGAAAAAAACGCCGTCTCCTAGGGAAAATAGGGGCTCCCAGCGATTTCTGGTATAATTAAAGCTGGTGAGTTTATGAGGCCATTTAAGGCCACTTTATTATGTATTCTGACCTGGCCCCTTCTCTTCAGTGCTTCGGCAAAAACAGTTGGAGAGAGTGCGTACGCGACTGATCTTCCCCTCGATTCCTTTACCGAACAATGTGTGGTGGAAGTCATGTCCCACCCTTTGGGACAAGGTCTGGCCAACCACGATTATGATGAATATGTTGAGTTCTGTACCTGCTTGAAAGATAAAACCCAAAAAAAAAATCATGAAAATGAATTCTCCGGTCAAGGGCCTGAGATGCATTTGAGTTCTCTTGATCGCTGTGCTGCCATCTCCCTTTCCAAGGGTAATCTTGAACGCTACTTTTTGATTCTTCTCACCACCAAATTTGAACTCTTCGTCTACGAGCATATTGTGGGACGCTTTCCCGCAGGAACAACCACCATGGCCTCTCCCTCGAGTATCGATACCCGCACCACCTGCATCCAAAAAAATATCTTAAGCAAATGCTCTAAGGTTCATGCCTTTGCCCTAACCTACCAATGCATCCAAGATGTCTTCCAAACCCCTGACCTCTATTCCCGGGCCTCGGCCCTCTGCCCATCTTTTTCCACCGAGGAAGTCCCGTTGACTGGCAATCCTGGGGATAAGATGTTGTAATCTCATCTTATTTTGAGGCGCTTGCCCCTGCCCAAGGCCCATATCTTATGGTATCAATCCTAAACTATAGGGGGAAACCATGGGTAGCTTGGCATTTCAAAGCAATTTAGAGTTCTGGAAGAAATCATTGGCCGTAAACTGGCCGGTGGCAAAAACGACAAACCAACCCCAAACAATGCCTGGTCACTATGACCTAGTCTTATGCCCAATCAATGAACAAGGTGCCCCTCTCGTCTTGACTGACTCTGCTGGACACTCCTTTATTGCGGCATTCACCAAAGACGAACTGATTTTTCGCATTATGCGCACTCACACACTGAGCGAACTGGCCAAGGCCGATTGCAAAGTCGGATTGCATGGCCAAATCGCCCGACAATTTATGCTGGGTGATCTGGTAACGCGCTTTCAAGACTCCAAGCAACCCACAGTCATTTTTCTTAACCCCATCAAAATTGCCCAGCACGAAGGCCATGAATATATCGCTGAAGAAATTATCTTCTGCCCTATCCTCGATCCACTGACAAAAAAATTAATGACCACCACCGACGAGGCCTTGGCCCTCTTGGCCATTTCCCACGAAGACATGGCCCGTTTTGGAATCCAGATTGTTTTCCACCTCATCACCAATCACAGTGCGCCTGAAGACAAAATTTCTCGCGAGGCCTACCTCAAGGCCAAAATTCAAGAGCTATCTTTCATGGCGCCGCGAATTCCGATGAAACGTGGCAGCGGTTCCGTTCTTTGCGTGATCTTAAATCTCGACAACATCATGGAAGAAATGGCCTTCATTCGACACTATAAAACTCTCGACCCCTATGCTGACGTACTCTTTGTCACCTCGGCACTGGAACTTCTTGATGGCGACATGAACGTCATTCCTTACGACGGCAATCAGATTGATACGGTTTTTTCGCCCATTATTGAGTGGCAAAGAAATCAACACCCTTGATTTCTCCCCCCTATTGGGTCGACACTAATAGTAATGACTGATGAAATTGTCCCGGCCGCCTCGGCCTACCAAAAAATTAGGATTGATGCTCTTATCACCTTCGGTGGGCACTATCATTTAGAAATCTATCTGCGCCTTTCAGAGGAAAAATTTGTAAAGGTCTCGCACAAAACTGATAACTTCGAAAGTGTTTTGGAAAAATATAAAAATCGTGGGGTCACTGAGGTGTACTTAACTCAAGCCGATTATGATTCCTTCACAACTTCTGTACGCCAAACCATCATTTCTCACTTAAAAAGCACCGTAACGGAGCCAAGCACCCCACCTCCGGCGATTGAACTCTTAAGTGGTGCCCATGATATTTTAAAATCTTTAATCGTGCGCGAGAACCTGGAAGAAGACACTCTCGGAGTTGCACAAGCTCTCACTTTAGGCACGGTGAAAACCATTCGACATAGCAATGTGTTGGGCAAATTTGCTGAGTTCAAAAAAAAATGCAGCCGCGAATTCACCTACTCTCTCATGACCGCCCAGGTGGCGTGCCTCATCATAGACCAATTCAACTGGGCCAATGAGGCCGTCAAAGAGAAGGTCGCTCTCGCCGCTCTCCTGTGTGATGTAGAACTCCTGCCTGAAGATTTTGATCTTTTGAAAGATAGTGGATACTCCAAAGACAAACTGACTAAAAAAGTCATGTTCCACCCGGTTGAAACGGCGGCAACGCTGGCACGGGAATCTAAATTTTTCTCGCAAGAAACGATAACCATTGTTGAGCAACATCATGAGCTCCCCAGCGGAGGAGGCTTTCCGAAAGGGCTCAATTACCAACGAGTCACCCAGCTCACGGCCATTTATATTGTGGCCCATAGTTTCGTCGATCAGATGTTTGACAAAACTTATCGGGAAGATTCCCATGCCGAACGCTGCCGTATTGTTATCGATCAGATAAAGAATCAATTTGTCAGCGGTGTCTACCGAAAAGCGGGAGAGGCCCTGGCAACGGTTTTTGGCCAGGGGAAAATGGTTTAATTCTCCCCAGGTTTCCAAAAGTACTATGTTACATATTGAAAATTACATCATTTTAGATCACCTGGCCCAAGGCGGAGCGGGCACAATTTATCGTGCTCTGCAAGGCCAGCTTCAACGCGTGGTGATCATTAAAGTTATCAAACCGAAGTATTCGGCCAGAGCTGAATTCAAAAAAATGTTTCTTTCAGAAGTCCAAACCATTTTTCGCTTATCCCATCCCAATATTGCCCAATGCTATTCTTCGGGTGAGGCCCAGGAGCAGCTCTACTGCGTGATGGAATATGTCGAAGGATTCAATTTAAAAATTCTACAGGAAAAACTGGGCAAAAAAGGCGTTCCTCTGCCTGACAAACTCATCGCCCATATTATCACTGAGGCGGCCAAAGGATTGGGATACGCCCATGAGTTAAGTGGGGCGCAGGTTTTTGCCCAAAAGAAAAAAGGTCTTATTCATCGTGATGTTTCACCCCACAATATTATGGTGACGTTTGACGGCCACGTGAAGGTGATTGACTTTGGCATGGCCCGCGCCAACGATGCCCAAGAGAAAACACAAGTAGGAACGCTCAAGGGCAAACCCTCCTACATGGCACCCGAATATATTCGAGGCAAATATTACGATCATCGCATCGATCAGTTTGCTCTTGGGATTGTTTTCTGGGAAATGACCACCGGGCAAAGACTTTTCCAGGGGGCCGACACGATAGAAGTCATTCGTAAAATAGATAAGTGCGAAATTCCCTCTCCCAAAAATTTCAACCTCACGCTTTCCACCGAAGTCGAAAATATTATCCTTAAAATGTTGGCCTCTCAACATCGCCGTCGCTTCCCATCCATGCAGGAAGTGGTGCGGGCATTACAATGTCTTGAAAATCAAAATCAGATAGGTCATAGGGAGCTTCAAACCTTTCTGCAAAATCATTTTGCCCAAGAGATCCAAGAATCAAGAGATCATTTGCGCCGGCAAATCCATCATGCCTTAATTCGCGAGGCAATCGAAAAGGACAATTCTGAGAAGTTAACGTTTCAAAGACGCCGGAAGTCTTCCTGACATAAGTTCGGCCACAGGACGAGTCACATCAATACGGGCAAAAACAATTCGCATGATTGCCGTAATAGGAACGGCCAAGAACATCCCAATAGGTCCCCAAACAAGTCCCCAGAACATCAAAAAAACCAGGATGACGATGGGGTGCAATTCCATGGAATCACCCAACACTTTTGGCTCAATAATATTGCCAACCATAAATTGGAAAATCATATTGAAAATCAGCACAAGATAGAACTGCCAGCCCACCCCATACTGAAGCAAGACCACGGGGATAGGCAGTGCACTGGCAATAATCCCACCGACATTGGGAATAAAATTAAGCAGGAACGCCAGGGCACCGAACATAAAAGCAAGATCAAGATCAAGGGAAACATAAAGAATAAAACTTACCACACCCACGGCAAACGAAATCATAAATTTGTTCAAGAGATAATGGGCAATTTTTTGCTGAATTTCAGGAATCAGGCCCTCTTTTGGACCGAGTCCGGTTCCGCCGATAATCATAAAAAATAGGAAAATAAACGTGAGGGTTAGGTAAACAAAAAAGTTAATCACAAATTCAGTAAGATAATGGGCCAGATCGTCATAAGGAATTTTGGCCCAAAGATTCGAAGACTTCCATTTAACCAGAGAAAGAATGGGGATCTTATTTGTGATCCAGACACTAAAGGAACTGGCCAAACGAGTCAGTCTTTCCTGATAGACATCAACGTCTGAGTAGACACTTTCCACAGACTTAATCAAAGGCAAAATTAAACCCAATAAAATGAGAGGTCCCATGACAATAAAAATGCCAATCACCACAATACGAGGGAGCTTGAACTTCACCACAGACCAATTTAAAAGGGGAACCAGAGCACTATAGAGAAAAAAGGCGAGGACAAAGGGGACTGCAATCGTTTTAGTGTAAACCAAGATAAAAGTCACACAAACAAAGGCCAAAATCGCCAAGCTCGGTTCCGTAATATTGGTTATGAGTCTGCGATCCAGGGTCACGCCAGGAGATTTGGTTTCATTTGTCCCACTATTTTCCATATCATTCCTTGCAACGTTCTTACCAAACGAAAAGGCCCTTGTCACTTAAACAGGGCCCTCCTAAACTCAAAGGAATTTACTTCCCAGCAGGTTCATCAATGAAGCGGAAAATTTTTTTCACCCTCTTTTTACTCTGTGTCCTCTCCTTTTTGGTTATCTTGGCCGTTCTCAACTATCCCTACTCATCAGGCACACGCAGTGGGCGTTTGGTTAAACTTGCCAGAAAAGGCTGGATGCTCAAAACCTACGAAGGGACGCTGGACGTAGGCGGAGGCAATCTCACCTGGAATTTTTCTATTCGCAAAGACAAGCTGGGTGACGAGATGTTGAAAAGTATGGGCGATCGGATAACTGTCAAATACAAGGAACTGATTGCTCCCATTATTTATGACACCAAATATGATGTAACGGGATATCAAGTGGACCTGGTTGTTACACCTGAGGCCCGAAACATCCTTTGTCGCTTCGTCAACGTCCTGCGCAACTACCCAGCACTGACCCTTCAAATCAGATCAGTGCTGGAACGGGATGACCTAGATATGCTCAAGACAATTCGGGAAGAATGTCAGGGCCCCGCTCACTAACCTATTCTGAACAAGAGTAAGCAGTGGCGATAACCTTGGCGTGACTGCCATTCAAAAGCTCATCTTCGACAAGAATATAATTGGCACCTTTTTTGGCCGCCATATTTCGTGCCTTATTGGTGGCCACTTGAATGCTGTTAATGTCATTTTCACCAGTAACTTTGTCGACGACTTCACAACCTTCCATCGGTTTTTTGCCGGACATAACTTGCACTTTTTTACCTTCTTCCGTAAGTTGGTTAGGATTGGAAGCGCAATGAACAAAAGAAATCACAACAAAGGCCAATAATAAATACTTCATATTTTTCTCCACAGATAAGGAATGGGATATTTTGACAGATAGAGACCACTCTTGTCATCAGCAAAAAAAGGTGTCGAAAGGATCATTCAATGGGTGACGATTCTACTTATTTATCTCTCTTTTTAGGACTGCTTCCTCTGATCGCATTCGTGGTTGTCGATGCCTTGCTGTCAATCAAGGCCGCTCTTTTAACCACGGTATTTATGGCCATCGGCGAAGCGATTTGGACCTACATAACTTTTAAGGAATTGGATTCGGTTACCATTTTTACATTAGTTTCTGTTTTGATCATGGCCTTAATTTCCTACAAAAAACAAACTCCCATTTTCATCAAACTTCAGCCAGCGATTTTAAGTGCGGTTTTTGCAACTGGCCTTATCGTCTCTTATTTAATCAATCGCCCTTTTATTCTCCTCATGATGGAAAAATATAATGGCTTCGCCCCCACCGCAATGGAACAGCAATTAAAAACTCTTCTGACCCAAAATTGGTTTCGACAGATGCTCGTCACCAACACCTGGACGATGGGAGTCATGCTTTATGTGCATGGGATTGTAACCACCTTTGCCGCATTTAAATTGGGAAACTGGTGGTGGCTGGCCTTACGTGGAATCGGATTTTATATTTTTCTGTTTGCCTCGATGATCCTGGCCAGGGCCATCGCCCTTTAGCGGAGCGAGGCCTCTGCCTTCAAACAATTTTGGATGGCTGTTTTGAGTGCCGCATGAGCACTGATCAAAGTTGAAGCGTTCGATCCATAAGAAGTCCCACAACCACCATGAGTATGAATGGCCACGATTTCTTGAGTCTCCTCCAAGATCACAGAACTTCCACTGTTTCCTCCCATGGTATCAACCTGATGAGAAAGAATACTGCCTGAAATTTGTGAAATAGGTCCGACGTGAGTTTGCTGAGCATAATTGCGATCACCTTGTGAGCTATCGGCTCCGTAACCGGTGATTCTAACCATCGCGCCCACACGAGGTTGCGCAAAAGAAACTTTATAATAACCTTGAACATCACCAGGATACTGCCCGGTAATTTTATTAGACTTCAAACGGAAAACAGAAAAATCATCACCCTGACCATTGTCTTTATAAACCAGCGAGGAACGATCAGCTTCATAAATATCTTTTTCATCTGGGTGAGTAATGCGACCACTGCGCGAAAGGGGAACATTAAATTCCGCCAATTCAAAGGTTGAAGTGCAGTGCCCTGCAGAAATGACACATGAACGGCCAATCAAGGTAATTGTACAGCCGGCCGGCGCGTTACGCTCTAGAATCCGTCCCACTTTGGCATTGTCAGAGGGTTCGCGATCATCACTCTCGCCACAGATTGTTTTGTCACCGGCCAAAGCTAAATTAGATCCAAGGCCAAGCATAACAAAGAATAAGGTCATCAATGATCTATTCATAAGAAATTTCCTCCATAAAACGTGGAAGAAATATTGGGATAAATGAATGGGCAAGTATACTTACAAATTCTTACTAGGATTTCGGAATCTTGGAATTGCGCTTAGGTTTTTTAGGTAATTTGGCCTTAACGGCCCTGAGTTTTACTGGATTGCTTCGCAACGGTATTAGCATACCGCTCTTCAAAATATAGACTGTTGTCAGTGCAACTGGGTTCTTCACAGCTCTCCTTTACTCTGAGCATACGTCAATATGAGGTCGACCAAGACATCCGTCAAGTGTTACTCCGCCGAATGAGATGAAAAATTTCAGTATGTTGAACTATTCTAGGGTTTGATCGAAATCATCACGGGAAACACCTTGCGTTAGAACACACCCATAGTAGAATAATGGAATGTATAATCGCGTCCCATACTATCTTCTCTTCGTGGCCTTTTTGGGGATGGGAACCCAAGTTTGTCAAAGTACTGAGCCGCAGCCCCTGCTCAATACGGTTCAGCAAAATTACCAACAAGATTATGAATCCTTTTTCCCTGCGCTTATGTCTGATTTAGAGGACGGAACAGGCGGCAAGAACCTTCAAGATAACCGGCTCAACCGTTTTCTAGCTAAACGTGACAAGCGTGGATATTTTAATACGCCCTATATTCCCTATTCTCGTGAGTTAAATGAGAGTGAGGCCGAAGATGGCAAACGGAGAATTGGAAATTTTTTCAATAAATGGATTTTGTCCGCCTTCAATGAAAAATATGGAATTTTTCAAAAAACCTGGAGAAAAAAAGGTGGCCAGTATGTCAGCTCGAATACTCTCTCCGATTCTTTGGAGCATGAGGACAGTTTGGCGGACAAGCTAAAAACTGAAGTTTCCTACCGCGTCCGCACCGATCGTAGCGAAGTTGAATTTAAAAATGATCTTTTTGCTGTTGTCGGCAAGGCCTACTACAAGGGTAAGCAAGAAGTTATTGTCAAAAAATATTTTGATGGCCTTGGGCTTGAAACCTTCTACTACCTACGCCCCGGTCAGGATACAGGTGAGCAATTTGCACTCGAAAAATCTCTCCCCTACTATTTGAAGGCCAAGACCAGTTATGGTAAAGAAAGACCTAGCCTTGAAGAGTCCCCGATCTCTGCAACTAAGGTTGAATTGCTTTACAACGGAAATTTCTAACTGGCCCTCTCATGCAAAATATAATTGAAAGTCATCATTTGACAAAAACTTTTCGAAGCTATGAAAAAAATCCCGGTCTGTGGGGTGCAATTCGATCATTGTGGTACCGCCCCTATAAAGAAAATCACGCCGTAGATGATTTCAATCTTCAGGTAAAACCAGGAGAGATGCTGGCGCTCTTAGGCCCCAATGGAGCTGGCAAAACCACGATCATGAAAATGTGGACGGGGATTATTGTTCCTTCAAAGGGACAGGTTCAAGTTATAGGTCACGATCCCTGGAAAAGGGACAAGCAGTTTCGCAAAAAAATTGCCCTCGTGATGGGGCAAAAATCTCAACTGTGGTGGGATATTCCTGCCCTCGATTCATTTCTCTTGCTCCAAAAATATTATGAAATTTCAGATTATGATTTTAAACAGCGCCTGGAAATGCTGTCATCTCTTCTTCAGGTGCAAGACAAATTAAAAATCCATGTTCGAAAACTTTCTTTGGGTGAGCGAATGAAGCTTGAGCTTTTGGCCTCATTCCTTCATTCACCAGAAATTATTTTTTTAGATGAGCCTACCATTGGTCTTGATCTTGTCGCCCAAGAAAACATTCGTAATTTCCTCCTTGATTATCACAAGCTGCACCAGTGCACGATTGTCGTTACCAGTCACTATATGGCAGACGTCGAGGCCCTGTGCAAACGACTGGTGCTGATCATCGGTGGAACAAAACATTTTGATGGCCCGATTGAACAGTTTACTCAGATCCTTGGAAAAAATAAAATTGTCACTTTTAATTTCAGCTCTCCCATGCAGCAAAGCTCCTCCCTCTGGCAAGATTTTGAGCCGAGCTGGAATGAATTACGAACTCAAGTGGCGCTCAGAGTTCCCATGGATCAAATTAAAGCGGTCACCGTTAACATTCTCAATAATTTTCCCGTGAGCGAATTTTCCACAGAGAAACTTCCCATCGAGCGGGTGATGAAAAAAATTCTAGAAAATCCATCTCTCACCGGCCCCAAAGGCCCCATGTCATTATGAAGAATGTCGGCAAATGGATTCAGACGATCCACGTCTGGTGGGGACAGTATACCGCTTATCGTCTTAACTTTTTTTTACAAGTGATCGGCCCGGCGTTGGTATTTTTTTTCGTCAAATTTTCACTTTGGACAGAAATTTACCACAACATGGGCCCGGACAGCACGATTGGCGGATTCACCCTCAATGCGATGTTGCAGTATCACGGTTGGGCCCTGATCATTGCCATGCTTACTCAAGGTCATGTCAATTTCGACTTAAGCAATGACATTCGTCTGGGAAAAATATCGACCTACCTCATTTATCCTTTCGATTTCTGGGAATATCACACCGCCGGATTCCTGGCCTTTCAAACATTAGAGTGGCCCATTGCTTTTTTGACTGGCTCAATTTTACTTTTTTTTAGCATCATTCACTTGCCTGCACTCTTGCCTTTCCTTGGCATCTTAGTCTTGGCCGTTTTTCTGAGCTTCCTGTGGTTCACACTCCAATATCTGGCAGGACTGGTGGCCTTCTGGCTGGAAGAAACCTGGATTTTGCGTGTTTTATTTACGATTGTGGCAACCTTCTTATCAGGCGCCATTGTTCCTCTGGATCTTTTTCCCAAGTGGTTTAGCTCACTTTTGCTCTATACTCCCTTTCCCTATATGTTGTACTACCCGGTAAAAGTCGCCATGGGATTCGTCACTTTAGAAAGCAAAGTTTTTTTCATTGTCGCGGCATGGACTCTTGTCTTCGCCATCATCAATAGACAGGTGTGGCGACGAGGACTTCGTCTCTACACCGGGGCGGGGATGTAAGCATGATGGGATACATTGCGATTTATAAAAAATTTCTCGATTGTGCTTTTTCCAGGGCCACCACTTTCAGAACAAGTTTTTTTCTGATCGTGATCATGGATATCTTTTTTTATGCCAGCGTTTTAGGCTCAGTCGATTTTATTTTCCAACATGTTTCAAATATTGGAAGCTGGAATCGCGCCCAATTTCTTTTCTTCTTAAGTTTCATGCTGGCCGTGGATAATTTGCACATGGCCTTTTTGTCTGAAAACTTCTGGCTTTTCGCGCTCGATTTACGAAGTGGAGTTCTGGATTACATTTTTCTTCGTCCGGTCTCAAGCATTTTTCTGTGTTTTTTTCGAAGCATCCGAATCGCAAGCATGCTCAACACACCTATTGTCATTTATTTTCTTATTCACTTTGGTTCCGGGGCCGGTCTTGGCGTCGCCGATTTCATCCTTTTACCTTTTTTACTTATACTCTCTTTATTCATTGTGGCAGAAATTGAAATTATTATTGCTACCCTCATGTTCTGGCTGATTGAAGGCAATGGCATTAACTTTTTACGCATGCAACTTCAGAACGTGGCACGCTGGCCAGATTTCGTTTACGGCCAATGGGCAAAAAGATTTTTTACTTTCTTATGTCCAGTCTTGCTCATCGGGACTCCCAGTGTACGCTTCCTTTTTCGGAAAACTGACTATTTTCCTCTCTTATGCCAATGCTTTGCCGTCATTTTTTTGTACTTTATCATGACCAGATTCTGGTCCTACGGACTTAGGAGATATGAATCGGCTTCTTCATGATTTCCAGTGCAATTTTTATAGAGCATTTTTGAACCTTTTCCCCCCAAACTTTGTTTTTAAATTAAAATGAAAGAAGATGAAATTACAGCGAGGTGCTTTATGAAATTAATTCTTTTTCTAGTTTTCGTCTTCATGACTCTTCCTACTTTTTCCTGGGCAGCCGGTGGTGGCCTCAGCAGTTCAATGTCAGTTGGCATCATGGGTGGCTTCGTCAACAGTGAGCAAGACAACATCAATATTCTTCGTTCTCGCGCCAATGCACGGACAGCTAACAATGCCAGTGATCTGACTAAGGCCTACGAAGCTGGCCCCTTTATCCAGTGGAGAGCAGGACTACTCGGCTTTCAATTGCGCCCAAGTTATTTCACTCAAAGTGAAGGAAGTGGACTCTACGAATACAAAACCTCTGGCTACACCGTCGAGGCCCATTTCAAACTTTATCCTCTAGAAAATCAGAACCTAAAACTGTTCTTTGAAACAGGCGTGGCCTATGGAAGTCAAAAAACGCACATTAAAGAGGACACCTTCACGGTTGATGCTGAAGGCTCAAACTTGGGTTATCTGATTGGTTTGGGTGTTGAGCTTAATTCGGGTCCCCATGCCCTCATCCTAGAAGCAGGCTGGCGTTATCTTCCCATTGAACGGAATATTGTCACCAGCACGACTGGCACGCCTGCTGCAAATAGTGTCAGCCAGTACGGTGTCAATCAGGAACTCGAATACGACAACCGCGACTTGAGCACCAATATGTCCGGAACAAAAATGATGATCGGTTACGCCTTTAATTTCTAATTTTCTTGTCACTACAGTGGGACCGCTTTGGCCCCACTGTAGTATTTACACCCCAAAATCAGTTTCACTTGGTCACCAGTAGAAAATTCCATCAAAGCAAAAACAAGAGCTTTCAAGTCCCCCATTGTAATATTTCCTTGCAGGAAAATTATA
>JAHFAA010000595.1 GCA_023250775.1 Bdellovibrionales bacterium | reverse complement strand
CGTTTCCTTGACAGTTTTGTTTAGATCAAGCGTCTCAATCAGGTCTGAATCGGCCCTGGCAAAAATGCGGAGTCCGTTGACGATTTTGGCAATTCGATCGACGGCATTATTTTGGGTCTCGAGCCTCGCTATAATTTTTTCATTTCCACCCAATTTTGTGATCTGATCTTTCACGATTTCATTACAGCCCTTGATGATGGCAAGAGGATTATTGATTTCATGGGCGACACCCGCCGCAAGGGTTCCAATCGAAGCAAGCTTGGATGAGTGCATGAGTTGGGTGTGCATCTCCTCTTTTTCTTTGTCTGCTTGTTTTTGCTCGGTGATGTCCGTTACAAAACCGTACCAGATGGTACTACCATCCTGCGATCTTTCCGGAGTTGCTTTGCCCAAAAGCCATTTCATCGACTGACCAGGAAGTTGTATTCTAAATTCACAGTGCCAGAGAGTCAGATTCTTTGCCGAAAATTCAACCGCCTCAATCATTTTTGCAAGATCTTTCGGATCGACGTATCTGACGAGTGGTGCAAAATTATTGCGCACATCTTCAGGAGAACATCCCGCCATTTCTTTGATTGCATCGGTAGTAAACGGAATGCAATAACTTCCATCAAGTCGTTTTGTAAACTGATAGATCATTCCGGGAACCGAGGAAGACAACTTCTTAAATTGGTCGTCACGTTCCTGCAAGACTTGAGTCATTCGTTTGGTTTCGGAAATGTCCACCAAAGTTCCAACAAAGCGCAGGGGTTGCTTGTCAGCACTCCATTCAATAACTTTTCCGCGATCACACACCCATTTATACAGGCCATCTTTACATAAAATTCGATGCTCATTTTTATAGTAGGCAAGTTCCCCGTTTAAATATTTATTGAGACTCTCGTAAACATGTTTCTTGTCGTCGGGGTGAATACGCTTATGCCATTCATCCAACGTATCGCCCATCTCGCCGGCCTCATAACCAAGCATCGAGGTTAATTGCTTGGAGAAGAAAATAGTATTCGATGGGCCATTCCAATCCCACATTCCGTCACCCGTCCCTTCCAAGGCCAGGCGCCAGCTTTCTTCATTTTTAGAAATTTCGCGAATATTATATCCGTTAATCATGAGCATTAAGCTAAACAGCAAAAGGATGGCAAAAACCTGATAGAGCACCACCATCAAGATCCAAGGGGTCGGGCCCTGGAACAAGTTGTCGCCCAACGGGAAGATGATGCTGAAAATAATTTGCAGGAGACTGATGAGGCACAGGCCTGATACAACCATCGCCGGCAAACGAGTTAAAGCTCTCTCTCCTTGATTGGTGCGAAATAAAAAGACAAACATGCTTTGCACACAAAAAAATAAAATGTATGCATATAAATTGATCGTGCGGAACTGCAGGCTGGGATGAGGGTAGACGAAATAAAGATGCACGATGAGAAAGAAAGGAAAAGAAAAAGCAAAAAGACCACGGACATAATTACTTTTTAATTTAAAGAACCGCTGTGTTCCGATTAAGAAGGTGAAGGCACTTAAAACCAGCAGCGTAGAACCAATCACGGCCGATGCAAAAATAGGGATTATTTCTCTCAGACCAATAAGAAGCATCCCTGTGCATTGGCAAATTGAATGGAGGGCCCAAAAATTTATGCCAGCATAGCGCTTGCGATTTTGCGCCCAAAAAAAGAAATACACGCTAGCGCATATGATATTGATAATGATGCTGAGAAAAAGAATAGTTTTGACATCCAAAAAATGCATATAAGAATGATAAGGGAAAAGATAGACTAATTACAAGAAAAGATCAGGTTGCAGCTTGGCACCTGATTTAATACTGTATTGTTCGAAATCCTCCACTCCTGCAGTTTTTAAGACTTCATCGTCGATAAAAAAGTTGCCACTACACGTTTTGGCATTACGAATCAGTATCTGATAAGCGGCATCGGCCATGATCTTGGGATGACGGCTGCGAGCGGAGAGGACATCACCCATGGGCATATTTTCGATGGCGGCCGTGGCGATGGTGGTGTGCGGCCAAA
>JAHFAA010000594.1 GCA_023250775.1 Bdellovibrionales bacterium | reverse complement strand
GATTTTAAATACTGAAAAACTCCCCCCCCACAATGGATCGAGACCAAAAACACAAAAACAAGGGCCAACGAAAAGCAGCAAAAAGAGAAAGGCATGGGAGCGTTCAAACATTGAACTACTTAAAAAAAATAAAAAATAAAAAGCATATACATAGGTAGGAAGAAGATTCTCTGCATCTCCAAGGAAAGAAATATAAATTCCGATAACCGGGAATAAGGCCAAAATTGGAGACAAAATTAAGATGTCCTGCCATTTGGTAACTTTGATTCCGACGAGCCAAAATACCAAAGGCCCATCGAGACCGAAATACACGCAGGAGGCAAGAAACGATGTAAATTTGAATTCTAAGAAAAGGCTTGGAGGTCCCACCAGAGAAGGATGACCGATCACGACAATGATGACAATAAAAGCAGAAAGTAAGACCCAAAATTGCAAGGGCGGAGATGTCCAATTCATCTTGAAGGCCTTATGAAAATAGGCCATATCATCGACTCTGATTTTCAAGATATGGTAGACGAAGAAAACGGCAATCAGCTTACTGATCAACACAATTTCCCATCGCTTGTGAAACACCCAATCCTCAATCACACTTAAATCATGCGACAATCGAAAATGTAAAAATGTAATGATGGAATTAATAAAAATAATAGTAAGAAAAAAAAATAGATAGGTGGCGATAAAATAGATGAATACGGCGGGTCTTGCAGCTGCCCTCAGCTTAATCCAATAATCAATAAGAAAGTGTTTCATTGAGGCCCAGTTTTAATTCCAAGCCAGTTGAGTTGCAGCTCTGGCGAAGGGTAAATTTTGCTATAGTCTTTGAATTTATTTTCAGTTTTAACAAGCCCATCCAGTTTCTTTAAGAGATTAATATAGGTCGTCCATAGTGTGGTTTCAGAGCGCAATAAATTTCCCATATCACGAGTCAATTCAAACTGTTCTTGAAAAGTGAACCCCTTGTCAAAGATCACCTGATCATAATTTTTCAAAACCTGATCAAAAATTTTGACAGGAAGAGTTCGACCCTCAAAATTCTTTCCTAATTCTTGCTTCAGCTCATTGGTCGTCACCTTGCGTTTAAACTGTCCCATTCTCTCTCTTAAAAAATCCTGAAACATTAAAAGACAGATTTCCAACTTAGAAAGATCAAGATGTTTAATAAATGGATCGGACAGGAGCAAGATCACTCCGGAAGGATCAGAGGGTAAGGAGGTATGATAAAGTGCCGTTGTATTGAGCAAGAGTATTTTAAATCTTTTTTCGAAATGACCAAATTTTTCGAGGAGCTGCTCAAAAGTTTCTTCAAGTCCATACTCCGGATGCTGATATTCCCACTTCAAAGCAGGCGCGTTTTTCACCAACCAGTATTCGGAAAAAAAACCCCAAAATTCATCTTCGCCCGGGATGTTGTAGAGATTTTTTTTCACATCAACTTTTTGCTTTTTCTCGGTTTTCACAACTTCATCTATTTTGGCGGCCTCTTTCTCCAGCTGATCTTTTTTAAGAATCTCCTTAACCGAATTAAAATCTACAAGTTCTGATTCTTTGACCAGTTGACCTTCAAGACCTTGCCCAGAACCACTTCCTGCCCCGGACAGGGACTCTTCTTTTGCCTCTTTGGAAATAATTTGCACATTTTCCATGCCTGAACCACCATTCTGGGCCATGGCAATCGTGCTCAAGAGTAGAAATAATGTCGCCGTTAGTGTTCTCATCTTACCTTGGATTTGCCTTGAGAATATAAATCATAGAGTCGTCCCCAATAATATAGCTCCGCCAAATCTAGTTCAAAAAGGTCAAAAAATTTTGCGTACTTGTCTTGAAAGCATTCAGGCTTTGTAGGTGATAAGAATTCGGATCGAATATTGCCTTCATAAGGGCCGACACTGACCAAATTCCAAGCACCATTAAAAACCACTTCTGCAGGAGCATTTTCGTGGTTTAATTGCAAAACTTTGACTGGTTGCCCACAGGCCAGGGTCGTAAGGGATGCTGAATAGCGAGAAGCATTCTGATGAACATGTG
>JAHFAA010000593.1 GCA_023250775.1 Bdellovibrionales bacterium | reverse complement strand
GGGAAATTGGCGACCCATGCGAAGTACAGCGAGTGGCAAGCCATCTTAGCAGGCGACGGTCTCCTTAATCTCTCCTATTACTGCCTCTCAAAACTTCAATCTCCCAATCAAAAGACTCTTCTCGCAATTATGGGTCACGCTTTAGGCCCAAAAGGATTAGTCCTGGGACAGGTCATGGATTTGGCCATTGATAAAGATAAATCAGAAAGTGCACAACAACAACTCGCCACGATTCTGAAAATTCACGAGTTAAAAACCGCCAGATTATTTCAAGTCGCCCTTGTCGGTAGTTATCTACTCATGACAGAGACTCCCCAAAATGTATGGTCAAAGAGCTGGCGACCATACTGGAAATTAGGACGCTCACTGGGAATCGTTTTTCAACTGCTGGATGATCTTAATGAATTGCTCGAGGGTGACCCGCAAAAGCATGAGGAAGAAATAAATCCCTGGCCATCACACTTCCATGCGCTTTGTGACGTTGTAAACCATGAACTGGCGTGTCTCAATCGCCTTTCCCAGTCTCTGAACCTTAATCATTTGAAGGCCGTATGGCTGCCTTATTTCTCTGGTTTTGTAGATGCCCTCGATGCTGGCCAAGAAAAACTCTTTCATGCGCTGACAAAAACGCAGGAACAAAATTTGAAAAAATCTGATTTAGGAATTTTGATAAAGACTCTGCAAGGACTTAATCTCTAACAAAATGGCCTCTAACTCGCATCGGGCCATGACACTTGGGACGATCGCCTCTTCAAAAATCGCCAAATCTTCTTCAATAATTTCTGATTGTGATTCGAGATTTTCTTGCGCCTGAAGCCGTTCATTGATGACCGCTTTAGCATCCTCAAGTGATAGCTTCTCTTCGAAAAGCATTCCTTTGATGAGCAGGAGTATATTGAGATCGCGTTCCTCATAGAGTTTTTTGCCGAAGGAAGAAACAATTGGGCGAATCTGAGGAAACTCACTCTCCCAAAATTTTAAGGTGTAAGGCTTCAGTCCTGTGAAGGCACAGACCTCATCAAGTTTGAAGGTACTTTTTTCTGGATAAAGATTAGTTTCGCGAACCATCTTGAATTCCCTCTGCACTTCCATCCTAGTTATTCACTTCAGATACAAAATGCACTATTCTTCAGCGTCGTGATCCAAATCTTCCTCGTCGTCCCCTTGATCTTCAATATTCGACATGAACGAACTCAAAGCACGAGACGATCCTTCCTTGGGTGGAAGTTCTTTATTCTCGTTACCTTTTTCATCGAGACGATGGGCGAAGCGACAGGTTACATCTTCCTTCAAAACCTGGGACGGACGAAAAGTTAAAACACGTCGAGCAGAAATCTCCATCGCCTCACCAGTCTGAGGGTTTCGCCCAACACGAGTTGCTTTATCGCGAATAGAAAAATTTCCGAAGCCAGAAATCTTTACTTTCTCGCCCTTAGACAACGTGTCTTTAATTACTTTAAAAACCAAATCAACCAAATCTGCGGCCTCTTTTTTCGAAAAGCCTGCTTCCTTGTAGACTCTTTCGACGATATCGGCCTTAGTCAAGCTCATGCTGTTTCCTCCATGAAAACGCCGGAAAAAAACCCCATATATTAATAGGTTAGCAGATAGTTAAATTTTGTTAAATGAAAATTTTTACTATTTTATGAATGAGCGGTTCGTCTCGTCCCAGCTTCGCTGTCCATCATTCCTGAGAGGCACGTTTTGACCGTTTCTCAAGAGATTTTCGGATCTGAAGACGTTCTTGATCTCTTTTCTTGAGCCATTCAGTCAGGCTTCGATCCACGCTCGTCAGCTCTTCCACCAATTTTCCAATCACTTGCTTGGGTGAATTGGCAACTTTTTGGAATTCCTTCAAGAGCTTGCTGTCTTCTTCGACTAAAAGTTTACGCTTTTCCACTTCTTCTTTGGTCATTCTATAGATTGGCATATCTGCCAAATAGTCAGTGAACTTATATTTTTTACTTTCTAAGTATTCAACGAAATCTTTTCGATTTTTCTTCTTCGTTGCCACCTCGTATTCTTT
>JAHFAA010000207.1 GCA_023250775.1 Bdellovibrionales bacterium | reverse complement strand
ATGGGATTTATTCTTACTTCTTCAAGATTTTTTAACTCCGAAAGATTTTTTGGATTTTTACTGACCTCAGTTTCCAGCTTGGCCACCTGTTCCTTATGGGAATTGAGGATTGTTTCCAACGACTCCAGCACCCCGGGATAATCTCCGGCAACGGCAAAATATGGGAATAGAAATGTCAGCAACAAAATAGAAAATTTTCTTGTCATCATGGGGACAAGATTACAGAACTGATTTTGCCAAAACTGAAGCGACATCCCGAACTTCCATGTTTGCAGTAGTTTCAATGTGGCCTTTGGTAGCGTTAAAGTTAATCATGCAATAGGGACAGCCTGTTGCCAATTGATCTTTAGAAACTTCAGAGACATCTTTGAGGCGGTTATGGGCAAGAGGCTCACCTTCTGGAAGCTCAAACCACATATTCCCGCCACCCATACCACAGCAACGAGCGCGATCGTGGGTTTTGGCCATCTCCTTAAGCTCAATTCCAGGAATACTATTCAGGATTGCTCTTGGTGCCGCGTAGGCGCCGTGGTGACGGCCCAAATAACAAGGGTCATGATAGGTAAGGGCCAGCTTGACTTCTTTTTCAGGTTTCAATTTCCCCTTTGCAATGAGTTCTGACAACAATTCGGTGTGATGAATGGTGGGAAATTGGCCATTCTCAAATTTGGCGTATTCTTTTCCTATAGTATGCAGGCAGTGCGGACAATGCATGACAATTTTATCAAACTTATACTGTCGGAAATTATTGATATTTTTCTGGGCAATTTCGACGAAACCATATTCATCGCCAAAGCGTCTAACCGGGTCACCACAGCATTGTTCAGCTTGTCCAAGCAAGGCAAAGCTAACACCGGCCTTCTTGAAAAGATTAATCGTATCTTTGACAACTTTCTGGTTGGAAGGATCGTAGGAACCGGCACATCCAACGAAATATAAATAATCGACTTTTTTATCGCTGCTAATCACTGGAACGTCTTGGCCATCACCTTCGGCCCATTTAAAACGGTCGTTTTGCAAAAGGCCCTGTGGATTACCATTAATTTTGGTTTTCTTTGCAGCATCGGCAGCGGAAGGAGGCAGCTCACCCAAGGCCAGGGCCTTAAAGCGCTTGGCCCCCATAATAAGAGTAAGGTGCTCAATATGGGCAGGACACTCTTCCATGCAGGCTGCGCAGGTAGTGCAGGCATCAAGTTCGTGACCTTCATAAAGAGGTGTCTCCCCCCAAAAAAATGGATCTTGAACACCTTTTTTTTGTTCCCGAGATACCAGGTCCCGGGCCTTCGTAATAATTGTTTTGGGGTCGAGATTTTTTCCTGCCGCCAAGGCCGGGCAGACTTCAGTGCAACGTCCACATTCAACGCATGAGATTAGATCGAATCGATTTTTCGAAGTCATCTCAGAAAATTTGCTGAGACCCACAGAGTTCATGAGATTCAAAATCCCGCCACGTCGTTTTGGAGTGATGAACGCCTGAAGAGGAAGAGCGAGAAAATGAAAGAATTTTGTGTAAGGAATAATGGCCACAAAAATCATGGTAGTGGCCATATGAAAAAACCACAGGCCTTGATGGAGTCTGGACCAGATTTCGTTCGACCAAGAAAATTTTGAAAAGAGGTGGGCCAACGCGAATCCGATGGGTGACCACACTCGTTCGCCTTCAGGCAACCCATTACCGAGAATGCGGATGCCCTCAATAAAATATCCAATGAGCACCAGCACAATCAAAAAGACATACATGATTCGCTCTTGATTGGGCCTGGTCGCTGCTAATTTGCTGTGGCTTTGCACGTAGCGACGGTGACCGGCGATCGCGATTCCCGCCAAAATCATAAGGCCGGCAAAATCGGCCAGGAAGGAGATTACAATATACGTCATCCCGGAAAATATTTTGAAAGGAGTGTCATAATGAATGGCCACGAGATCAGTGGCGATCCATAAAATTGCAAATCCGTAGAAGATGAGTGAATGCAAAAAACCGACATGGTGGTCGCGGGTAACTTTACCAGTAAAAAAAAGAGCTTTAAAAAACTGACGCCACTGCAGCGATGAAGCGTTTGGGATGAGTCCCTCAGGCGCAAAAAGGTTTTTGAATTTTTTCCTATCAGTGACAAAGAGTATTCGAATCCAAACCCCGTAGATGAAAACCAGCGAGGCGATAACCAGCAATGAGTACATGGTTATTTTGAACGACTCAGGAATATTCCACATGATTTCGCGTGTGGCGATGAAAGTTTCTTCCATGGTAAGAGTCGCCTTTGTCCTTGTCGACTAAATCGACTGTGCCACAATCTCTGCGAGATCCAGCGTGCGTACGGTTTCGCCTTTTCCAAGCGCGGCCACACCATCGCGCATCATGACGAGACAGTAGGGGCAGGCACTTCCGACGGCCTGTGTTTGGCATTCAAGGGCCTCTTTGGCGCGGTGATTGTTAATCTTCTCGCCAATGGTTTCTTCCATCCAGAACCGACCACCACCGGCACCACAGCACACGGCCCTTGTCTCATGACGTGGCATTTCGACAAGTGTTGCTCCTGGGACGGCCTTCACGACATCTCGTGAGGCGCTAAAAATATTGTGATAGCGACCTAAATAGCAGGAGTCGTGCCAGGCAATACTGAGGTTCACTTCTTTGGTGAGTTTGAGTTTTCCTGTGCGCATCAGCTCCTCAAGGAATTGAGTGTGGTGCACAACCTCAAAGTTCCCGCCGAACTGAGTATATTCAGTTCCAATAGTGTGCAGGCAGTGTGGACAATGAGTGAGGATTTTTTTCACCTTATAATTGTTCAATTTCTCGATATTCTGCTGAATAAGGGTTTGAAAGAGATACTCATTTCCCGTGCGTCGGGCAGGATCGCCGCAGCAGCCCTCTTCCTTACCGAGAATCGCGAATGGAACACCGCTCGCTTTCAAGATTTTCACCATCGCTAAGGTAATTTTTTTATTACGGTCATCAAAGGAACCGGCACAACCAATCCAGTAAACCAGTGGGACTTCGCCGCCTTTTTGAGCAATGTCCGAAACACGCGGAATATCCAGTCCCTCGGCCCAGGCATCACGTTGGTCAAAGCCGATACCCCATGGGTTATTATTGTTTTCCATTCCCTTGTAGGATCGCGCCAGCTCAGCTGGAAAGTCACCTTCGGTCAGAACTTTGTTTTGGCGCATCTCAATGATACGTGGCACGTTTTCGATCAAGACGGGACATTCCTGCTCACATGATCCGCAGGTAGTGCAGGCCCAGATGGTATCAGGGCTTATTCTCTCGCCGACGAGTGGCTTAAGTTCTTCGCGTTTTTTTGCATCTCCCGAAAGAAGGATGGGCATATCTTCGTAGAGAGCATGTTTGAGGGCCAGGTTAAGTTTTCTGTGTTCGAGTGGTTTGTTGGTTAGAACTGTGGGGCAAAACATAGCGCAGCGGCCGCATTCGGTGCATGAGTAAGTATCAAGCGCCATTTTCCAAGTGAGCTGCGCGCTGGTGCTAATGCCGAAGCTTTCAGCTGTTTCAAGATCGACTTTTGCAACTTGACCCCAGGGCCGCAGGTTGCGGAAAAAAACGTTGGGGATAGAAGTGATAACGTGAAAATGTTTTCCAATGGGGAGAAAGTTCAGGAATACGAGAATGGCGATACAGTGAATCCACCACGACCCAACTCCCACAAGATGCGCCATTTCCGGCCCGAGTGGTGCAAGAACAAGTGAAGCGAGATGTCCGGCCGGATTCCATGGGAGGCCGAGCTGGCCGCTGGAAACGAGTTCGCCGCCGTAAGTGAAAAAATCCGTCAACATGAGTCCTGAGATCATGAAAAGAACAAACACGCCTTCCCATGATCGGCCGACACGTGATGGAGTGGGTTTGAGACGTCGCCACAAGCCATATGTGACGCCGAGAAGGACCAGCATTTCGAAAATGTCTTTGAGGAGGAGATAGAATTGGCCGGCAACACCACCAAGTCCTGGGAAGTGCCAGTCGGAGGAGTAAGCGTGAGCAAAGTGGGTAATGGTGGCAATCGAGACCACGAGAAAGCCCGAGAAGATAAAGATGTGGGCGAGACCTGCAACCAGATCACGTGGCATGCGCGCCTGACCAAAAGCAAATTTCAGGGTACCAAGGATTCGGGCCCCGATCTGATCAAAGCGGTTTTCAGGCTTCAGCGCCAAAAGCAAGCGAAAGCGTGGAATAACGAGACTGGCAAAGATTCCAAGACCAATGAGAATCAGGACTGTCATTACGATAGGGGTGATCATTCGCAAACTCCAAAGACAAATTAAGTATTCTTTTCTACTTTATGAGGGCGATTATAGGATAGAAGCGTGCTAAAATAAACCTAATATTAAGCACAAAAGATTTGAAAAATTTGGCCTTAGAAGACTATAAATTGTTATACTGTTTCAAGTGAAAATTATGAAAGCAGGAACACTGACACTATTAGTTATTGAGATATCTCTTGGGATCTTTCTGACCCATTGCGCACGGGTGAACACTCTCAATTTGCAGACTCATACTTTTGCCGAGCCTCCTGCAAAAATTATTTGGATCCAGGTTGCAGGATTGTCGGATGAACATTTGCCGCTCTTAAAATTTTCAACTCCCACGCCGGATGTTCCGATCTCCTTTGAACGAAGTGTTTGCACCGGAAAAATGTGGTCATACAATCTCTATGCCTTGAGGCCAAGCGCCAACGAAAATTTCTTGTCTCAGATCAATGGTAGCAAAAATCAAAAAAATACCTGTAGTGATTTTGATTATCCTCCCTTTTGGAAAAATCTTGGAAAAAGTTCCGCCATGGCCGGAGTTCTGGAAAATGGAATTGAGGAAGGTCGAGGCCTCGATGCAGCCTTTAACTGTCCGAGCGAAAAGAATTTCTATAGTGATTTAACAGTGGTTTGGAAGATGGCCCGCACCAAAAATCCAAGTGCGGTCTTTTTTAATGGACCATCTAATGTTCCACTGACCGCCGGTGTTTACTTTGATAAGGCTTGCCAACAAGAAAGTTGTCATAGCAGTCTGTACGAGAATGTAAAACTGACTTTTGAAACTTACATAAAACGTCCCTTTGCCAATGTCTATATGGTTCGTGATTTTGAGTATGCTCAATTGATTCAGAAAGGAGAGATTCTTAAGGCACGTGAACATCTTCTCGAAATTGATAAATTATATAATTACTTCCTCGATTTCCAAAAAGGGAATGCAAATATTTTGGTACTATTGACCACGACAGCTGCCAGATCATTGGAGTTTCCCGAACAAGGAAACCAATGGGCTGATTTTGATAAAAAAGGTAAAAATGTTGTCTTTCGTCAGCAGTCACTGATGTCCTCCGCTTTTGCCTCAGGTGCCATGGCGGAAAATTTTTGCGGACTCTATGAGGAATCAGAGATGAGAAATCGAATCTTATTTGTGCCACCGCCCGTAAATTTCTTTGATGTTTTTGGCCAATAGCTATGTTACATCCCGCTCTCTTCGGCGACTTAAATGAATTAAACGCGAATATAAAAAAGATTGTTGAAGCAGACGCAATTGGCGTTTGTCCTGGGCCTGCATTATCGGACAAATACCGAGATTACCTGCACGGAATAGGCTGCCATAGTCTAGATGTGGTAACAGTTTTTCAGTTTGCGCAAAATCTGCTCGCCTGTGATCCTGAATTTGATCTTTCGCAGCTGTGTAATAAATCAAAATTAATTTTATCCTTAACCACTTTGTGGAAGGCAAAACTTCCGGAACTCAGTCTTGCTGATTTTCAGTTGGCCTACAAAATATTTTCTGATTTACGGGGACATTTTTTAGTTCCCGATTTTTTGGATACCGTGCTGGCCGATTTTCGTCCAGAGATCAAAAAAGCGATCATCTATTTTTGGCATTTCCTAAGAGGGGCGCGCCTTCTTGATGAACATGGGGTGTATGGGGAACTCTCACATCAACTGCGCACACCGGCCCATCCGGCCTACGAATATTTACCGACACGCAGCTATTTATTTTTTGGTTTTAGACATTTTACGGGTGTGCAAGTCGATTTTTTGAAATCTTTGGCGATAAAGAACGACGTCTATATTTTTATTCCTAAGCTCGCGTATGCGCATTCGCGTGCGACAGATTGGATTACTTGGCTGTTTCCAAAAGGTGCAGAGGAAACAGTCGAGATCGGTCCTGAGGTAACGACTCATACCTTGGCAAAATGCAAGGTCATGCGTCCAGCCGTGAATAAACATTCTGAGTTTTTAATCAAGCAAAAGGCGTCCAATGTAATTTTTGCCAAAAGCGAGTTGAATGTCAGTGATCTTGCCTCTCTTTATCAAGATAACTATTTCAAACTGGAGTCTCAGTTTTTCACCAGTGTTCTAGAGAGCGTGAAAAAAGAATTTATGGCGCAGATTGAAGCCGCGAAAGGGTCTCAAATCAGCGTGGAACAGCTCAAGCAATACATCGACACTCGATGTGCAAACCTTCTGGCACAACCTGACTTCAAAAACCAAAGAGTGTTAAAAATTCTTCTTCTTATCCGCAACAATTTGAAGCTTTGGGAGGAGTTGTCTGAGCAGAACACGATGATGGGAGCTGATGTTTGGAAGATGATCTGTGAATCCACTCAACTTGATCTTCCTCGCAACTTTCTCATCCCGATTACCTATTCTCGCCATAATGCTGCCGTGATTCCCGCAAGCGGGATCGAGCTTGATGACACGCCTGGCGGAAGTACTCTGGTCGTGAGTGCGCAGTTCGGCGAAATTGTTTCAGAGACGGATACTTTTGCAAGTTCCATTATGGAAAGTGTCGCGCCTTTATCACCAATGCGATCAGCTGAATTGGATAAGTACTTTTTCAAGTTTTGGTTCGATCTTTTTTTACAGCAACAAA
>JAHFAA010000206.1 GCA_023250775.1 Bdellovibrionales bacterium | reverse complement strand
AATCCGGCAATGGCACAATTTTAAACGGCGGTCGGATCAATAAGGTTGATCTTTCTAATAATGATGAATTTATCATCGGTTCAACAACATTCACGGTAAAAATTTCTTCCGATTTTATGAAAAAGGAAGAAAAACGCTTGATGCCTGTTGAGGAAAATCAAGTCATCGAAATTGAAGAAGTTGTTGAAGAGGTTGTCGATCAGTCAGTTGACGCCATGATGGCAAAAGGTGCAGATGCGGCCGCTGAAAAGTCTTTTATCAAAAGGATTTTAAAAGATCCTAAGAAACGCAGAACGGCCATCATCGCAGTCGTCGTTCTTGTTGGCGCAATGCTGTTTTTGGATGATGGCAGTCAGCCAGATGATGCCGCAAAAGCTAAAGCAAAGATGAAGAAAGCTGCGGGAAGTGGAATGGGATCTGGTGACAAAATCCTTGCTGTTCAAAAGAAAAAGAGATCAGCGGAAGAAGAGCAGTTCTTGTCGGCCACGTATGCCTTAGGGCAAGAGTTATTTAATACAGGAAAATATGCAGATGCGATTATCGAGTTGGAGAAAGTTAAAAGAGTGGACCCTGATTATCAGAGCACGAAAGAGTTGATCGAACTCGCATCAGAAGGTTTAAGAAAGATTGAAGAGCTTGAAAAGAAAAGACAAGCCGAGATAGAACGCGCCGAACGTGTAAGAAAAGTGAAAGAGTTGGTAGAAAAAGCAAAGGCGGCAACCAAAGAAAGAAATGTGATGGTTGCTGAAGCGCTCTTTGGCAAAATTTCTGAAATGGATCCTGAAAATTTTGATGTTCCACAGCTGAAGATGGAGTTGGATGCCTGGAAAAAAGATCAGGAGCGAATTAAAGTGGAGCAGGCCCAAAAAGAGGCCGAAAGAAATCGGAAGGTAGCTTTGCTGGCTCCTTCGAAAGGTTATTATTTGAAAAAAGATTGGTACCGCGCCATTATCAAGCTGGAAGAATTCTTAAAAATAAAAGACATGGATGAAGACTTGGTACAAGAAGGCTCCAAGATGATGGAAGAATCTAAGGAAGGACTCAAGCAACTTGTTGAGCCACTTCTGGGGAAAGCTCGCTCTCTTAAAGAAGGGCAGGACTTGAAAGGAGCTTATGAGAATTACAACCAGATTTTGCAGTATGATCCGGCCAATGAAGAATCACTTAATGAAATGAATCTTATTCGTGAAATGTTGAACAATCGTTCCAGAAAGATCTATCGTGAAGCAATCATTTCTGAAAGTTTAAGTTTGTTTGAAGACGCGAAGGAAAAGTTGCAAGAGGTACAGCAAATTTCACCAAGTGACAGCGACTATTATAAAAAAGCGACTGAAAAACTGAAAGATTATTTGGATTAAGTATGATTCGTTTAAAAAGTTACTCAGCCAAATCTCATCAAGGTCCTTATTTACAGGTCAATGAAGATGCCGTCTTGGTGGATTATGCCAATCGACTGGCCATTGTGATGGATGGTTTTGGTGGAGCGGGGATTGGCGATGTTTGCGTTCAAAAAATTCGCGATCAAATTAAAAATTTTTATCTCCGGGCATCCAAAGATCCTGATGCGACTATGCCATTTTACTACAGCGTAAAATATCTTCTTGAAGGGAATGCTCTCATCAATGCTTTTCATTATGCCCATGAGAGTATGTTGACTGAGAATAAGCCAAAGGAAATGTCGAATCGCGGGGGAGCATCCGTGGTTGGCGTTGCTCAAGGTGATGGACTCCTGACTTTTGTAAGTTCTGGCAATATTTTTGCCTTACTTTCACGCAAAGGTACTTTGGATATAGTTTTGGCACCCGATTCCCTACAGTTTGTGTCAGATGATCGTTTTACCGGCCAATACTCAACTTCACCCTTGAGTGGAATCGGTCTCTTTCCTGAATTGCACATCAATTGCCGTGAGGTAAAAATTCAAGATGGCGACCAGGTAGTCCTGATGACTGATGGAGTGTATTCCCGATTGGCCTATCGTGAATTACGGCATATTATCAGCGATCCAGATCAAACATCGGCCGATAAAATTAATGTGCTTTTCAAAACTGCCTGTCAGCGCGGCAATATGGATAATCAAACCGCCCTTTTTCTTCATTATTAATCTTTTGAGACATTTACTAAAATAGTTTAGAATCTAAGGTAACGAATTGTTTTTCGAGGAATTGGCCATGGCCAGAATTTTAGTTGCTGATGATAGTTTGACGATACAAAAAGTTGTGAGTATTACGCTTTCCTCACTTCCATACCAATTGGTGCAGGCCAAGAGTGAAGGCGAGTTAAACACCTTATTAAAAACGGATAAGTTTGATCTTATTCTGCTTGATTTTGGATTGGTGGATAAAAAATCAGGTTACGATCTCGCACGCGATGTTCGCAAGGCCGGATATCAGGGGCCGATTCTCACTTTAGTTGGAACGTTTGATAGTATTGATGAGGGTAAGCTGAAAGATGCGCGGATCGATGATTACATCACGAAGCCATTTGAATCAGAAAAATTCATCAATAAATGCCAAAATTTGTTATCTGGAAGTTCTACTGAAAAAAGTAGTAGTTCGATTCTGGATATCGAAAGCATTGATGATCTTAATGCTCAGACTGACATTGATATCAAAGAAGCGACAAAACAATTTGGTGAAAACGATGATACCAACTGGGTTATGAATACATCCCATGAAACATCGGGAGTCCGTGAGCTTGATATGTCTCAGTTGGATGATGAATCTGACAGTGACCTCACTGATTCCAGTCTCAGTACAGATAAGTTCGGTTCTCAAAAAAATAAATTGCACGAAGATCTCTCGGGATGGGGAGTTGGAGTTCCTGACGTCATAGGAAAACCACAAGAAACGGCCCATGTGCCTCCTAAACTTCCGGAGAGAAGACCGGAATTTCAAACGCTTGATCCGGGCGAGGATTATGAAATAGAAAAAGCTTCGCCGACAGCAATTTCACAAAGCAAAACGGATGTCTTTCATATTGGTGACTTTCTAACTACGGGTGCAGAGACTCCTGTTGCTACAGGCACTATCAAAATTGCGACTCACCCACCAAAAAAAGATGAGAGTGATGAATCGAAACTTCCTCGAGAAGAAGATTTAGAGTACCCAAGCTTCAGTTTTGAGCCAATGGAGAAACCGAAAAGCAAACTCATTCCTTTGGAGGAATTAGCGCCTTCCACCAATGACGATGCAGACGTTACTGATCCTGCTTTCGAGTTGCCACAGGCCTTGAATGAGAAATTGTTAGAGCAGCTTCAAACCGACGAAGATCCTGATAAATTTTGGGCCACAGATTCTTCCAGCAGCACCAAAAAAGAAAATGTTAAACCGCAAGTTTTCTCAAGTGAAAAAGCGGGAATAAAATTTGATGAGAATTGGGAATTTCGAACGAATCATATTGATTCTCAGCCTCCTGTAACTCAAGCAGTGTCGCCAACAAAAAGTACTCCGAGCATAGATGAAGATGCCATCGTTCAAAAAATTATGGCGAAGCTGACACCACTCTTAGAGGCCAAGCTTAAAGATTACTGTAAAACTTCTGTAGAGCGAATTGCCTGGGAAGTCATCCCCGATTTGGCAGAGAATTTAATTCGTGAAGAAATCAAAAAGATAGAATCGCAAACGGAAGCTTAACAAAAATTTCTTACTCGCAGATTTCCAGACCAAATTTCTTCCATCCGATCAATTGTTTTGATGAAGGCCTGTCCGGCATTTCCGACATTGGAAAAAGTTCCTTCCATGACGACCTGATCATTTTCTAAAATGATGACTTGTTTTCCCATGTGAAAACAATTTTCTTTCCACTTTGTGAGGATCAAGGACTCAGTTGGCTCCTCATTTTTTGTGATGAGCTCGGCCAATTCTAAGGCGATTTGATGCTCATCTTCTTCGCGCAAGACAATTGATTCGGAAAGAAAAGTTGCTTGAAATTGAGCAAGTTCTTTCAATTGAGTGGGTGAAGGTTGACCCAAATTGAGGCCAATTCCTGCCAGAACCCACTGCTGATTATGCGGTCCTTGGATGAGCTGGGCGATGATTCCGCCGATTTTCTTACCATTCAGGAAAATGTCGTTTGGCCATTTGAGACTTACCGGAATTTCATATTTTTCTTTTATAAATTGGCAAACATCATTGCCAAGTTTAAGTGAGGCCAAGGTAGGAGAATGTTGAAAAGGAAATAAGACACTAAAAGCGATGGAATTGTCGCATTTGACCCAAGGTTTTCCGCGGCGTCCGATACCATGTTCTTGGGCATGGGCCGAAACAACTGTTGGTTCAAAAGGTGACATTTGAGCAGTTAGCTCTTTAAGATGCATCTGAGTTGAGTCACAGGTCTTCAATTTTATGTGTCGCAGAGGAGGCCGCCTTTGTGATAAAGTACTGTCAATCACTGCATACACCTAATATGGCATCGTAGCAATTTTCTTCGTTAGGAGATTTCATGACTGATGTTTTACGCGACACTCCTAGAGATATTAAGTTTATTCCCAACATCAATCCCTATGCGACGGGCAGTGTTTTGGCTTCGTTTGGCAACACTCAGGTGCATATTACAGCGGTCATTGAAGAATCAGTCCCGCCCTTTTTAAAAGGTAAAGGCAAAGGATGGTTGACCGCTGAATATAATATGTTGCCTGCCGCGACTCATACGCGTTCTCAGCGTGAGAGGAGTAAAGTTGGAGGCCGTACCCAAGAAATTCAACGCTTAATTGGGCGAAGCTTGCGTGCCTGTTTAGACCTGACAAAGTTGGGCGAACGCACGCTGATGATCGATTGCGACGTTATGGTTGCCGATGGCGGCACGCGCACGACTTCTATTTCTGGTGCCTATGTGGCGGTTGGCCTGGCGGTGAAAAAATTGATGGATCAAGGTTTGATAAAAACTACACCCATCATCGCGCAAATTGGCGCGGTCAGTGTTGGTGTCAATGCCGATGGCAAGCTCATTGCCGACCTAAACTATGAGGAAGATTCGGCCTGCGAAACTGATATGAACGTGGTCATGACCCGCCAAGGACGCTTTGTGGAAATTCAGGGCACAGCGGAAAAAAAACCATTTTCTGAAGAGCAATTGGCAGTGATGTTGCGTTTGGCGCGAAAAAGTATCGATATCATTTTTGAAAAACAGGATGCAGTCTTACGGTAGTGAGTTATGGAATTCATTTTTGCCAGTGGAAATGCCCATAAGGCCGCGGAATTGGCGGAGTTGTTTAAAGGCTCTAACCTAAGCATCGTGGCCGCGCCCGAGGCCATCGCAGTTGAAGAAACCGCCGATTTTCTTTACGGCAACGCCGAGATCAAGGCCCGTGCCTATTATGACAAATTTAAGCGCCCCACTGTGGCCGATGATTCAGGCCTTTTTGTTGAGGCATTACCCGCCGAATTAGGCGTTTTGACCGCCCGTTTTGGCGGGGACAGCTTGACCGCTCTTCAGCGCTGCGAGCTGCTGCTGAAACGTATGGAAAATGAAAGCGAGCGCAGTGCTTTTTTTATGTGCGTGCTGTGTTTTGTGCTTTCTCCCACTGAGATTTATTTTTTCGAAGGCCGTTTAAATGGCCAGATTGGTAAAGAAATCGTTGGCGACACCGGCTTTGGCTATGACCCCATTTTTTATCCAAATGATCTGAAACATGGACCACTTGGCGCCCAATCCCTGGCCCAGGACGAGGTCTTTAAGATGGCCCATTCTCACCGGGCGCGGGCAGTGGCAAGAGCACGCAGTTTTTTAACAAGTTATATTGCCAGGCCTTAATTTTTCTTTTATAAACAACCGTTAATCGAATATCGGAGCGTAGCGCAGCCTGGTAGCGCATCTGGTTTGGGACCAGAGGGTCGCTGGTTCGAATCCAGTCGCTCCGACCATCTTCTTATTATAAGCTTCTGTGATCAGAGGCCTTTTTTGTGGAACCTGAACCTGTAAACACTTAGAACTTATTTAATCTGCTCAATAGTTATTTTTTGTGTTTTAAATACAACAAATGTTGTCCCAAGACTTTCTCCAAGGATTCGTGTGCTTAGAAAATGATCACCAGCAGGAAGAGATTGAGTAATTTTATTACCAATTTTTTGATTGAAATTGTAAGTTCCACCAGGTTTTAAAAAATTTAATTCATCCTTCATTTCGAACTTTGAGCCAGCGATATAAGAATCAATACGTATGCCGCTTAAGAGACTTTGCGTTGTGTTTCTTAGAGATATTGTCACGGGAATATTCTCACCCTGCAGGTATTTTTCCCTTTCCATCACGTAGCCCATTTCGATTTGTTCAGGTTTTAAATCCTCTTTCTTCTCTACTCTGTGCTCTATTATGCTCAAAGAACTCTGGTCACACCGCTTATTCTTAATTCCATAAAAGTTTGTTAAATATACAGCAGTCATCGTTGTTGCGACAGCTACAGCTGTGTTTAGGATGGAAGAAAATGTGACGACATCATTTTTAGTTTTTTCTAATGCTGAAGCAGATTCATCTGACTGGATTACGATAGAATCTGTAATAAATTCAGAATTTTCCCTCCTGAATACAAAATCAATTCTATCATTTTTCAATAGTCGAATGAACTTAAAAATTCTCTTATCATTCAGATCTTCAGCAATATAACTTTCGCGAGAATTAACTTGGACATCAACACTGCTTAACGACTCTTTGTTGATAACGACTGCAATGTTTTTTGCAACTTGCTTTCCAATATTTCGCACATGTAAGTGAGTAAAGAAGTGCTTTGTCTTTCCAATTTGATACGAAACAGCTGAGTCAAAATCATGGCGTAGGTTTACATGTCTTCCGAGCACAAAATACTTAAAAAGTTCAACAATTATTGACGCCGTAACTGCAATTAGAATCATTTTTATTATATTTTCCAAA
>JAHFAA010000205.1 GCA_023250775.1 Bdellovibrionales bacterium | reverse complement strand
CTGGTAATTGCAGGGGTAAAGACTTTCCTTTCCGCATTCAAATCGATCATCGCCGTAACAGTAGCATCGGGTTTAAAGCGAATCTGCCGTCTTTTTGTAAGAGGTTCCTTCTTCAAAATCTTCGCCATAACAATTCTCCGTCTCTACTTGATACTCTTATGGGCGCCATCACAAAAAGGAGCGCCCTTCGTTTGCTTACAGCCGCAAAAATAAAGCGTCTTAGTTTCTGTCGCCGTGAATTTTTTAGGTGAGAGTCCACTTCCTTTGTGGGCCCCGTTACAAAATGGTTCCGTGGCACTTTTTCCGCATGTGCACCAGTAATAATCTTTTCCTTTTTCTACATTAATAGCAAAGGGTGTTTTCCCCATAAAAGCTCCTTTTATAAATATGATAGTAATTTTCGCACCAAGCGATATAAGTGTCATTACGTAGAAGACCAAGAAATCTTAGACATTCTACCCAAAGCAAATTAGTCACCCATAAATTCATCATTTATAATATAATCATTGAAATGCTTAAAAATAAGATCACTCTAAAGCAAATTCAGTCACAGTTTCGCCTTGAGAAAAATCCTCAACTCGCCCTCGCCCTTGCACGCTTTTTTAAAACCGGCCCAGGTCAGTATGGTGAAGGCGATCAGTTTTTGGGAATTAAGGTTCCGACAACCAGAAAATATGCCAAAAAATTTTTGTCCGCGAACCTCGCTACCACGAAACAACTCGTGCGTTCCCGCTTTCATGAAGAAAGACTTTTGGCCTTGATCATTTTAGTTATGCAATATCAAAAGGCAGTCAAAGAAAACGATCCGGCGAAAAGAGAATTAATCTATCAAACTTATATCGCGTGTCGCGCCTCGATTAATAACTGGGATTTAGTTGACGTCACCACTCTTCACATCGTGGGAGCGCATCTTTTTAAGGCCGACTGTTCTCTGCTCTACGCGTGGGCGAAAAGTAAAAATCTTTGGGAAAGACGGATGGCCGTTTTGGCGACGTTCTATTTTATTGGTCGAAACGATTTTTCTCATGCCCTCAAGATTGCAAAAATCTTGCTGCAAGATCCGCAAGATCTGATTCATAAGGCCGTGGGATGGCAATTGCGCGAGATCGGCAAACGAGATTTAAAAGTGGAAGAGAATTTTTTGAAAAAACATGCCCATGAAATGCCGCGAACAATGCTTCGCTATGCGATTGAAAAATTTCCTGAAAAAAAGCGCCTCAGCTATCTCTATAAAAAAGGCAATAAAAAAAGGCCCCGCATAGCGAGGCCCTTTTAAAATTTCTTTAAATGCTAATTACAGTTTTTGACTGTTGCTAGACTTTGCTTGCTTATGTTTTGCAGAAGCATGATGTTTTTTGGCCTTTTTTGCTTTTGCAGGTGTCGTTGTTGTTGTTGTAGCGGTTGTTGCTGTTTCATCAACAGGTGCTTCAGTTTTTGTAGCATCTTTTACAGCAACTTTAGTTTGTGCTGTGCCAGCAAAAGAGTTAAATCCCAAAGTGAGTAAAGCAACAGAAAATAGAGCAACCAAATTTCGTTTCATGAATACCTCCCAGTATTATGTTCAATTATTTTCGTAATCCTCTTACTTATCAGTATCGTCAAAAAAAGGAAGGAAAGTGTCGGCCAAAAGTCAAACCTTTGCAAGTTTATGACTTAAACGTCATCTATATCCTGGCAATGGTAAACGCTAGCATGCTTTTTAAAGGCCAAGCAAGACCTGGCAGCGTTTAATCCGTTCCCTGACCGTGTTCCGTGCATTTTCATAATTCTCGCGAGAATTTCCAAAGAGCACATCAGAGGACTTATAGGCCTTTCGACTGGCGTCCAGCAAAGCATAGGATTGATCTACGGCATTCGCCAGAGCAGAGGGTCGTCCTGAACCATACATTTTGTTGCCAAAGACGCGCTGAAGGCCTCTTGGCAATGTAAGAGCGACCTCAAATACAGAGTACATTGTGCGTTCTTTATGCAAGCGAGAGCGCGTTTTTTCGATCTCCTCGAGTGCCAGGCGGTTCTTGCTTAGAACTTGCTCAAGCGTCGCTCTATCAGCATCAGGCGGAATTTCAAGCGCCGGGTCTGCGGCACGCTCCAGGTAATAGGAAACTGGCGTTGGCCTATTATTTTCTTCACTGGTGGCAAAGAGAGAAAAGGTCGGTTTCACCGAAGGATGTTTCACCTCAAGATTGACAAAACCGCGGGTGGCGACCACTGAGATGGCAAAAGTTTGATGATGGGCCGGCATAAAATATTTCGCCACAAACGCGCGCACAGCGGGATCGGGATGATTTCTGGCGGCATCAGGAACTTCGAGGGTCGCCTTGAGGAGCTTGATTCCGCGCGAATCATGCTCGGCGTCTGTTTGCTTAAACAAATGCCAAGCATCAACCGTATGAAGAACCAAGGGCACATGACTGTGCTCGATCTCCACCTCTAAATTCACTGGTGAACAGTGAAGATTGAAGTCTGAAAAGGTCACAGGAATTTGTTCCTGTTCCTTCCCAAGCTTGAGCCAACCTTTATATATTCGATCATTGTTGGGCGCCCGAATCATTTGGGTCGGGTCATTTTCGATCAGATCTGAATCATTCAACAAGATGGGGGCCGGTTGGAATTTCCATTCAAGGCCAAAGATGGGTTTATAATAGAATCCGCTTTCATGGCCGCCCGGCCCAATTCCGGCAACTCTCAGTTCTCGTGAGGCATCTCCATGACCCGTAATCAAAATGGTGATTTTGCGCGAGAGTCTGCCATGTTCGCCGGTATTGATGCGCGGCTGGGATCGCCATGGCGGAAGAGGAAGATAGCGAACGCGATATTCTGATTTTAGAGAGGTGCCGGGAACTCCATGGGGAGTAATTTTGTCGTAAGAATAACGATAAAAGGGCGTGCCCCCATCAGCGTCATAATCGTCGAGACGGGTAAACATCTCCCCACTCTTACTTATGACAAACATCGTGGCGCCTGCGGCACTTAGAGATTCGGCGACAAAACGTCCGCGTTCAGGGCCACAGAGCTGGCGACTAAAGTCTGGCGCCAGTCCCGTATCACCAAGATTGATTTCCTGGCCATTTTTACTAAGAATGTAAACCGTGGTGGTTCCCATGATCCCCCAGTGAAACTGTTGTCCCAGGGCATCCTCATAGTACATGACATCGGCACTTTTTCTTCCGATGTTCCAGGTTTTCTTTTCCGCGAGCATGGGAAAGAATTCCGCCAGGGGCGAGCCAAAACCTTCCTTGTGCCAGTGAATTTTTTGATCGAGGGGACCATAATGATGAATCAGGCCTTCATTATCGACGGCCAAAAGTTCATCAGCATCAGCAGTAACTTCGACAAAATGCTTATCTTTAAAACTCGGATAGTCAGGGATCCCCGTTCCATCCAGCAAGGCCCAGGCCGAAAAATCAGTCTGTCCTCTTGGGCGAGTATAAATTTTGCCTTCGAAAAGAGCGTAATCCCAGCGCATGGTAAAAGTATTTGTCAGCTCCCGTAACCAAACTTGATCTGGCAAACGTTCCGCTTCGCCGGCAGGCCCACGCGCGGTTTTAGGCACCCCAGAACAAGTGCTGAGGAAAACAAGACAACCCATCACAAATAGAAGACGTGCATGATCCACTATTACCATTAGATCCTCCGTGCTCAGCCAATATTATAAGGGTAAATCAGGTGAGAAAAAGGAGTTCAAAAGTTGCCGCAATTGGCAGGAAATTCCCAGGTGCTCATAGGAGCGTTTTTGCCTTGCTGAAAATATTTTCCATCACACTTCCCGTGCCTAAATCAAGATCGACCACAACACCTTTTTTATCGATGAGAACAAACATGGGAATGGAAGAGGCCATAAATTCATTGCTCACCTTTCCGTCGGTGTTTTGTAAATACATGATAGGGTTGTCATCTTTCTTGAGCACTGTCTCAACTTTACCCAAAAATTTTTTGATTGCCGGCGTCTCTTCTGTGGTGAGGGAAACAATATCAATCTTACCTTCAAATTCTTTGGCAAATTGAAGCAGGCGAGGAACAGCGGCATTACAGGCAGGACACCAGGTCGCCCAAAATTCTAAAATCGTGACTCGCCCGATTTGATTTTTCATTTGGAATTTAGTCTTTTTCCCTTGAACCACCACCGCCTCAAAATCAGGCACGGGCCTGTTCAAAAGCTTTTTCTTTATCAAAGCAAGCATGTCGGGCATAATCACCAATGTAATATCTTTCGAGAGAACAACTCCTTTACGCAAAAACTCTATTTTGACTGTGAAGCCAACACCTTTATTCCCAATCTCCGCGATCATCTCTTCGGGAGAATGAACGGCCCTTCCTGCCACAGTCAAAACTTCGTCCCCGGCCATAATTCCGGCCTTCTGCGCAGGAGTGTCAGGCAAAGCGTTTTTGACTCTTACACCCTTCTCCCCTTTTTCAATCGCCACCCCAAGCCATGGTCTGACTGCCGTAATGCTTTGTGACCATGCCAGAGAGCTAAGCAAAAAAAAGACAAAAGTTAGAAGAAAAAATTTTCTAATATTAGAAGACATACCACCGCCTATTGTTACGATTGCAAAATTCTATCATTAAGATGGAAGTTCGGGGAAAATTCTCGTCACAATCATTGACGATTTCAGTCATGCTGGCCATGATACGCACAAATGACATGTCGTCATTTTTACGAAATCACAATGGGAGAGTAGTTATGCCAACAGCACAGAAGAAAGCACCAGCAGCAAAAGCTGCCAAAGCAGAAAAGGCCCCAAAGGCCGCAAAAGCACCAGCAAAGGCAAAAGCGCCAAAAGCTGAAAAGACCGCCTCATCCAAAAAAGAAGTTACTGTAGGAGTGGTTAAGAGAACCCCAGCCTATACCATCTGGAAAAAACGCTCCGGTCGATATGCCGTTGAGGCCACCAACGGATCATGGATTCACGCTGAAGAAAAAGTAAAAATCTTATTGGCGGAAGGATTGATCAAGGCCCCGGCCAAAAAGAAGGCCGAACCTGCCCCTGCAGAAGCCTAATTTACCCAAAAGCTGGCCTCCAATCGGAGGCCTTCTTATTTCGGACCTCTCCTAGGTTAAAGTTTTTTCTAAAATTAGATTCATTATTTCGTAACCTAAACTTTGATATAAATTTCTGGCGATTTTATTGTGCCCAAAAACGTGAAGCCCGATATGCTTGAGTCCAATTTTTTTTACTTCATCCTCAATCAAGAGCATGGCCTGTTTGCCATGGCCTTTCCCCCTTGCATTCTCATCCAACACAAGATCAAAAATAAAGGCCTTGCGATTATTTTCGGCACCCCGAACACCAAACCAAACAGTGCCAACCCACCGTGCTTCAACTTTGATGGCATAAATATAGTTATCTTTGCTTTTCAATCCTTGGGGCAACAATCGTTGAAAATCATCATCGGTTTTTTTTTGCGCCTCCACAACAGTCAGGCCATTTTTAACATTCTCTTCTCTATACTGGTCTTTGCTTTGAACCATCCAGATGGCGTATTCATTTTCAGAAATAGGATGAAGCTTAATTTTCTCATTCATAATCTCAACTCCGAATACAGAGAACTTTGCGTTCTTCCGCTGGTGTACAGTTAAATCCGGGGAAGCGTTTTTCAATCGTGTAATCACCGCCGCCGCAGATGTAGGTGTAGTAACACTGGATTAGATCTTTCGCGCCACCTTGAGTGTTGGGAGACATCCCTTTAAATTTTGCGGCACAAGGATTACTCACCCAGCTGACCGGAATTTCTAATTTAAATTTTACAATTTCGGGACAGGTGACGGTGATTTTATTGCCACTCGCCTCTTCAATCGGTTGATCCTGAAGCTTGCGAGGGGGGGCCTCTTCAAGCGCAAGAACAGCTCCTGACAAAAAGAACACCAGGGCCATGCAATAGCGCATACAACTCCTTAACATAAATTTGAGCTTACATTATAGGAGATTTAAACAAAATTTTTGGAATTTATTTTGCAGCAGCTGGACGGCAAAGTTTATCAACATCCATCACGACGTTATGAAACAAATTCAGAAACCATCGGGCAAAGGCCGACTTTTTCGCACGGGCCGGCAGTTGCGCGGCACAACCATGGATTTCCTTGAATTGATCAGTCAACATCTGACGATGAAGAGAGATTCTCAAATTGTTGAGATCGACCTGCGCCTTCACTCGCGCCACCGAGGCCTCAGTGACTTGTGATCGGGTTTGCAACAAAGTCGTCAGTGAAATCATGCCAAGATCGTACTTGGACTTCTTGATGCTATAGACCAATTGCATATCAGTTTCTGCCGCCGAGGCGAGGTCAAATTGTTGCTTGACCTGATCAAGAGCTTTAAGAGTGCCTTCAATTACTTGGGCAATATCTCGACTAAGGGCCAATTTTTGAATTTTTATTTGCTCGATACTGTCGTTGGAAAGTTTATAGCCCGGGATCATCTCAAAACCGAGATTGATGCTGACGCTTGAGGCGAGGTTGGCAAAGGAGACATTTTGTGTCGAAGACATATGACTTCCAAGAGTCGCTCCACCAATAAAACCAAAAAGCTGTTTCCATTTGCCATACCTGCTGGCCTTCAGCAGGTAATCAAGCTGAGTATTTTCAGGCGCGAGCGCCAAAGCACTGGCGGCCACGGCCTCAATTGTTTGATTCTCAACCGTGGCGGGAGCAACGTCAGAGGGATCAAAAATAATTTCGGTGTCGAGACTGGCGCCAATTAAATTCCGAATGGCCGCGGTTTCCTGCGCCACAAGCTCATCCATCTGAGAGAGCTTAACTTCCGACATTTTGGTTTGCGCTTTGGCGTGGGCCAAATTTTCCTCGGACACCATACCGAGCGAGTGTTGTCTTTCGAGCACATTGGTAATCAAGACGAGATCTTG
>JAHFAA010000204.1 GCA_023250775.1 Bdellovibrionales bacterium | reverse complement strand
ATCATTCACTGCTAAGGAATAGTTTAAGAGCATCTGACCAGACAGAACATCGGAATGGAAAATGTCGCCACGGGAATCTGAATTTTGCGAGGCAATTAAAATATAAAATCCATTTGGTGGCACATCGAGCATGGTTATCTCTTCAAGAAATAATTCCAGCTCTTCTTTTTCCAAAAGTACGTCTCTTGATAAAATAATTGACGCATAAACAGGACATTTTTTATCGGCATATTCGCCTGCGGCACGGATAAAATGTTTTGCAATTACTCCCTCGATAGAATTAAATGACTTGCTGATGGAAATATTGGGGGTAATAATTCCTGTCAACCCGAGTTTCTTTTGGAATTGAACACATTTTGCTACAATCTCTCTCGCTGTACTTTCTCGTTCCAATTCGTTTCTACGTTTAAAAATAAAATAATCTTGGCAGCAATCGACCAAATATCCGAGACGGGCATCACCATTATTGGCAAGAAACATACTGTAATATTGCGGATCAAAAAAGAGTTCAAAATCCTCTTTAATTTTTTTAAATTCGATAATGGAAGCCGAAATGTTATCAACCTTCATGTCTTTCGGACTAAAAATAGCACCGTCAAGGAGATTCATTCCCACAGCATCCTTAACCTTATCCCCAGGTTGGAATCCATATTGAGCGAATAGCTTTGTCATAGGCCCTCCACAGTTTGAATCAAATGTTCAATATTCCCTGGCCTGAGTGCAGGGATTTTTTTCATTGTCTGATCAATAAGATTACAGAAGGCCTTGGGTAAATCAGTACGAAGCTCAGAAAGTTGCCTAGGCTCTTGAGTTACAATTCTTGTAACCGTTTGAAATAGGTCATCGGAATTTCTAGCAAGAGGATGAACTCGCGCGGCATACTCAAAAACCGTTTGTCCCATCGTATAGAGATCACTTCTAAAGCTTACAGTATCTCTGAAATTTGGGCGCAGCATCTCCGGAGCCATATAGCGCCACGTTCCGACCGGGTGACGCTGTTCAGGCGCAACTGTGAGATGAGTCTCAATAATAGAAAATGCTATCCCAAGGTCAAGCAGAACAAATGGTCGGCGAGGATCACCTGTTTTGATAACGTTGCTTGGCTTAATATCACGATGAATGATCTTCTGTGCCCAAAGTTCTTGAATTGCTTTCAATAATGAAATCGTGAGGACCTTAAGCTCTAGCCAATCTGGGCCGGATGCCTTTTGATCACTTACGATTTCAAAGAGCGTCCTACCTTCGAGAAATTCTTCACTATAGGCAATAAAAGTATTGCCACCAATAACAATTGCCGTTGGAGCCAGAGACCCAAGTTTTACTATCTCTGTTCGTTTACAGTTTGCAAGAACATTGATTTCTCGTTTTACTCGACCAAGGCATTCAGTGCGAAGTTGCTCCTGTCCCGCAGGGACTGAGGGAATTATGACAAGCTTTAAAGCTTCTTTTTTGGATTTGATCTTCGCTGAATAAACAATCTTAAATCCACCGCGGTTGATTTCAACTACCTCGGACAAATCCGGAAGTGACTTTTCAACCTCACCAGTATCTATACGTAAATTACTTAAATTCATACTGTTCTACTCCTCAAATCAATACCTCTCGAAATTCAACATACTACTCGCTTAACTTCAATCATAACAAAGAACACCATTCATTACGTTCTACTTACTTAAATCTAAATAGATCATTTATTCTAATCCAGAAACATCAGCATATAATTGTTTTAAGTGCTCATTTGATAAATCTAAAATTGGTTCGTACATAAAAGAATTTAAGTGTATATTTTCCGGAGTCATCAAATTGACACGTTCAATTATCTTAATCGCCGCTGCCTCTGATGATGTATTTAAATGTTTCTTCTTGTACTCTCTAATTAATTTTGCTGTCTGATTTTTGTTTATATTTTCAACAAAAGCGTCATCACTAATTTTTTTAATTAAATATTCTTCAGCTTTCAATCTAATCGCAATTGATAACGCAATTTTCTTTTCGAGTTCAACTGATATGGCGGTATCTTTGCTTATCTGATCTGCCACTAGAAAAATTACATCTTTGGCCAAAGCATTTTGATCTGGGTGGGTCACATCATCATTTCTATTTAATATTCCATTAATTAGCGTAAATAAACTTTTAACAGTGATCGCATTTGTGTCTTTTTTAATATGAAGTAAGGAGGTTAATTTGGACTCATCTTCCGCTCTGCCGCAGTATTCAGCAAGATTCCTTACAAATGGAATCATGGCCACAAGAAATTCTCTTTTATCACTGTCATTAATCAAATCTTTCCATTTATTAAATGGCTCCTTGTACATCTTATCTTCTTCAAGACTAATAGCTTCTTTTGTTTTTATTATATGAAATTTAGCACCGCCAAGCTCAAGCCTGCCATTTACAGTCCTGTAAAAATCGTAGTTATGTGTGAGGATAATTTGATAAAAAACATCCTCATCTAACATATCATGCAAATATTCAATAATTGCATACTTGTTTTTGTAATCAAACGAATCAGCAATATCATCTACGATGAACAGCGTTTTTGTTTTGGTCTCTTTCCTGGCCTCGACTTCAAAAATAATGTTTAGTATATACAACGCTCTCTTTTCTCCATTACTTAGGACGGTTAAGAGTTCACTTCTCTCTACCGGAGCCGCTATTCCGCTGTCGTCAAAAAACTCAAATTTTATATTTGGCGTGACACTTTTAAGTATTACATCTTGCTTGTTTTCGATACTAACCTTGAAAGGTACTGAAAACCTTCTATTGAAAATGTTTATTACATCTTGCCATCTTGTGGCCTGCTTTGATGCGGAATCAAGGATTTCTTGTATTCTGGCCTTCCCTTTATTATATTCATCCATGCAATTTTTAAATAATTCTTTAAACTCAACGAAGTAAGCCTTCCACATTTTTTCTTTAAACAGTTCAAGATTGGCCAACTCAGGTAAAATAAGTTGGTTATTGAGTAAATATTCCCTGAAGGCTCTCAGGTCTTGAGTTGTAAGTTTTGAATCAATTTCATTAAATGTTTTTTGCAAATCAGGATTGGTCAATATTGATTCTTTTTCTTTATTTATTATTCCTTCTAATTCTTGCTCACTTTTAATTTCTTTTTTTTCAGAACTTGAGTTTAAGTAGACCGAGTGATCTGCTTTAAAAAAGCCATGATTTTTAAGATTTTTAGTAATTTCACTTGCTTGAAAATGATTAAATACACCTTTTTTGAAAAAAGTAGAAGAACTCAATAATTTGTCATAAATTTTTGTGTATTCAACGAGTTTAGTTTTAAAGTCTTTTGTATTTAAAAACGCTTCGACCTTATCATTAAATATTTGGCCATATGCAATTTTAGATAAATCTGATTTCTGCTCCTCAAGAACTTCTTTCTCGATTCTTCCTAACGCCACATAGAACTTATCCTTCTCTTTAGTGAATACTTCAGAAATGGCTTCTTCAATACCATTTTTCATGCCTGATATTTTTTTTAATTCCTTTAAGATTAATTCTTTTTTTTCATCTATTGCTTGCAGGATGCTGTCATATTCCTTTTTTAGCTCTTTGTTTACTAGAAGCGTTGAAATCTTACTAGATTCGTAGGCTGGAGCGTAAGGTTCAATTACAAAAACTTGTTCTGGTCTGATACCATTATTGGAATCATCAACGATTGTACGCTTCGTAATTCGATCTTTGTAAATTCTATCCAAAGAATCCTTCCCCTCGCTTAAATCTTTAAATGTCAGAGCCAGCGAAGTCTTCATTGCTCCATTAGGGGCATAAATTATATTTGCATTTTTTTTTGTAAAATCTATTTCTGCTGTAAATTTCTTTATTCCATAGCAGTTTTCAAGTTCCAACTTTATTTTTTTCATACTCCCTCTTATTATTCAAGCAATTCGGGTTTTATTTTATTTTTAGGAGCTGCTCCTAATTCTCTCAACAACTCCATCTTTTTAAATACATTTCCAGGCCCATCTTTTAGCTTGCCCATTGCTGATGTAAAATGCTTTTGGCCACTCTCAAAAGTTGTGCCAATTTTTTCAAAGTCATCTAGAAAACCAACAAACTTATCATAGAGTTTTGCGCCTTCTTGAGCGATTTCAAGCGCATTTTTATTTTGTTTTTCAAGTCTCCAGATTGATGCAACTGTTTTCAAACTCGTTAACAACGTCGTAGACGTAACAATTGCAACCCCCTTTTTCCATGCTCTTGCAGATAGCTCTGAGTCGCTTTGCATTGCAAAGAGGTAAGCCGGTTCAATCGGTATGAACATAAAAACAAACTCAGGAGAATTTACACCTTTAAGTTTTGAGTAATGTTTACTTCCAAGGTCATCAATATGCTTTTCCAATGATTTAAGGTGCTCGTCGAGCATTTTTCCTTTCAATACCTCATCCTGCGTAGAACGATGAAGGTCGTAAGCCTTAAGTGACACTTTGGAATCAACAATGACATGTTTATTTTCAGGTAGATTAATGACCACATCGGGACGAAACCGATCTCCTTCTTCGTCATTATGCGATTTTTGAAGTGAATATTCATGCCCCTCTCGCAAACCTGATGCTTCAAGAATTCTCTCTAAAACCAATTCGCCCCAATCACCCTGAACCTTAGAATCCCCCCTGAGTGCCTGAGTGAGTGAATTTGTTTCTAGGGCCATCTTATCATTTAACGTAATCAACTTCTCAATTTCAGATTTTAGGGCATGTCGCTCTTTCGCTTCATTTGTGTATTTATCATCGACAGCTTTTTCAAAAGTCTGAATTTTATCTCTCAAAGGTTTTAATAGTGTTTCTAAACTTTTTTCAGTGGTTTCAGTAAAAGATTTGCCTTTCTCTTCCAATATTTTATTTGCTAAATTTTCAAACTCTAGTTTTGTCTGCTTCTTCACCTCATCAACATATTCTTTCAGTGTTTTAAGCTGCTGTTCTAAAAGCTGTTTTTCAGTTTCAAGAGTGGATGCTTTTGTATTAATCGCATTTATCTTTTCAGATATTTCTGCATTTATTTTCTTTAGACTCTCTTTTTCGTTTTTATTTTCAGCAAGACTTTGCTCTAGTTGCGGATAACGAGCCTGCAACTGCGCAACCTCTTTATTTAGTGTTATTATTTGCTCATGATCTTTAGTGCTGCTTTCTTGCTTGAGTTGCAAATCAGTTAAAAGATTTTTTATCTTTTCCTGTGCTGCTGCTTCTTGCTTCAGTAAGGTTTGATAATCTTGATTAGAGACCACTGTTTTTTTTGAACTAGCTAGCCATCCAACCAAAATCCCTATTGCAAACGAAACTCCTGCTAAAATATATTCCATTAAACCACCTACAATTTTATATCCCAAGCAATTAGTAAATATCGCCTGCCTTCAATCTAACCTTATTCTGCCACTCCTCATCATAAGAAATAACCTCAACTCGATACCCGTGATCTCTTAAGTCATCATATAGAGCAACATCCCTGTCTCTTTGCTCTTTGGAGTCATGGGCCGAGCCATTACAAAATACGCAGACCTTCTTCCCTTCATAGTAAAAATCAGGTTGGGCATGAACGTCAGCCAGGCTTTTCTGAGCATAGTCAGGAAGTAGTAGGCTTTCTTTGTACAAATAATTGAGAAAATCTTTCTCAAGCTGTGAACGAGGGTCAGTCAAGCCCAAAAGCTTTTTGTAGTGTTCATCACGTGTGAGGCCATTGTTATTTTTAGCAACGATTGAAGTACTCAGCGTCTGAAGCATCTCGTGAATTAGATTCCGATCAAGATTCAAATGTTCAGGCTGGTTTGAATACGATAGCAGACAGTCGTAGCAGGCCTTAGAACAAAGGTCAGACTCTTCCTTAAAGTGGCATAAATCAAGTGCAACATCAGCGATGCTAGCAAAAGCCTTAGTATTATTTACTAAATATTCTAAAACGCCAATACCACCCTCGGAGGATTCCCAGAAAAGAATCTGATCATTAATTAACTCACAAGAAATTTCATTCTCCTCCAACTGATGATGGATTTCTATTGACCTAGCGAGTGCATACATGAGGGTCTTTCTTGCGAGGTTATCTGGGAAATTTTCGTTGAACTTAAGAACCAAAGTATTTTGTTGGTCTTTAACAAAGATTTTAACTGTTTCCTTGTTCGTTGTAGTGTCATCCTTGCTTTCTGATATCCATTGGCCCGAGTCCTTATCAATCAAAAAACCGCGGCCCCTGTTCTTTTTAAGGCCATGATTAATTCTCCAAATCTCTGTTGCGTGAGAATATCTTAAGGATAGAACGCTTTTCCCTTCCGCATTTTTTACATCGGCATCAACTGGGGAATTGACAAAACGATAATTCGTAGACACCGAATATCCTGATCGAATCCTTTCTTCTTCTTCGCAAGTTATCTTTTGAATTCTTTTTGTTGAAACGGTGAGCATTTCAATTAAATGAGGTAGAATGCTCGAGTTTTCAGCATCGAAAGTGATATGACAGTTCGGGCAAACATCCGAACTCTGTTGTTCACCTTCCAAAAGATACCCACATTGATTACACGTTTTCACTCTTTTTTCTAACGATTCAAATTCACCAGCGCCAATATCCATTCGCTTAATCTGGTATTGGTTCCCCTCGTGATAAATAACATTATTTGGTGCGTACTCTTTAATCGCTACAAAACGCGGTCTTGTTACATACTCAATATTCCCATTAATACTCACAACTGCTTTCACTGGGCTATTGGGGAAATTATAACCAGGTAAAAAACCTTGAGTTGCAAGATATCTATAAGGATAGAAGTCTGAACTCCAATCTCTTTCCGAATTGGCTTCTCCAATTAGAAGTTTTATTTTTCTTTCGGCCTCTCTGCGAGACTGGTCAGCATCTTCACGGTCAATACTTTTGTCACCTCGATT
>JAHFAA010000203.1 GCA_023250775.1 Bdellovibrionales bacterium | reverse complement strand
GAGTGGACCATTAAATCAGCGCAACGAATGGTCGATTGGATTTTTGAGTACTACGGTTTTGTCAGCAATCAAAAGGCCAATTATTTACTCTATACCTACGAACCTGAAGGTGCCGACAAATTGGGAACTGCCTACACGGATAATTTCCTATGCAAATACGCGCCAATCAATAAAGTCTTCTACGCCCTTCGTGCGGAAGGTGGCGGCCGGCATAGCTTCGATCTCTTTGGAACCTTGAAGGCCATCGATGATTTTGCCCAAGATGGTTTACCTCTACGCATTTTTGGTTTCCCGGCCTTTTTAAACTTTACCTTAGATAAGATGCGCGAACTTAAGCGTGGGCCATACAAATTTCACGCCGACTCCATGACTTTTTTAGGCGGAGGTTGGAAGGGGCATCAAGACAAGGCGATTTCCAAGGCCGAGCTTTATGCAAAAGCGGAAGAGCTTCTCGGTTTTCAAAATTCACGATTGCGTGACGGTTATGGCTCAGTCGAACATTGTATTCCCTATGTCGAATGTGCTCATCACAACTTTCACATTCCCATCTGGTCCAAGGTCTTGATCCGCGATCCGGCGACTCTGCAAGTTTTGCCCTATGATCGCCCGGGATTTTTACAATTTATTTCTCCCTACATTACCAGCGTTCCGGCCAATTCCGTTCTCATGGGTGACTTGGCCATTCTCCATGCTGGCAAGACCTGCGCCTGCGGTCTTGATGCCGATTATTTTGAGATTGTCGGTCGCGCTGGCGTAAAAGCTGGCAAGAGCTGCGCCGTTCATGCACTCGATATTTTAAAACGAAGCACGGGAGGGCAGTCATGATAAATAGAAATGCCCTGACCAATTTTCCTCGTGCACTGGAAGTCATTTCCATTTTGGAAAACTTCAAGACGCATCTACAAACTCATAAACCAAACGACATTCCAGAAACTGATTATAATTTTTTGCTGACCTATTTGGAACGCTCACATCTTCTCAAAAAACTGGAACGCGAAGTCGGAAGCATCGAGCTGGGCGAACTCAATCTCCTTCCCGGCGAAGCTAATCTCTATGAAGGCCAGATGCCGCTTGGAACCATCTTGCACATTCTGCCCGGCAACTCACCAGGACTGGCGTTCTACGCGTTGATTGATGGTCTGCTCACGGGCAACATCAATATTTTAAAACTGTCAAAAAAAGAAGAATCCTGGACTTATCAACTCATCATGCAACTCAAATTATTTTCTCCCCGTTTGGCCGATTACATCTTGCCATTAAATGGGCCGATACAAGATGCTATGGCCATCGCCGATGGCGTTTCGGCCTGGGGTGGCGATCAGGCGTTAGAAAGTATTCGCGCCACTATTCCCATGGGCGTGCGTTTTATTCCTTGGGGTCACAAAATTTCCTTCGCCGTGATTGATCGTGCTTCTTCCCAAAATCAACAAGTCCTTCACAATTTAGTTCATGAAATGACTTTGAACAATCAGCAGGCCTGCAGCTCCCCTCAAATCGCTTATGTTGAGGCGGAAAATTTTGAAGAACTTTGCACCTTCGCCGAGAAAATTGTTCCGCTCATGAAAAACGTCGATTGCTTGGGTGCCACGGCCCTTGATGAGCAGTCTGAGCTTACCACTCAAAGTCTCATGCAATTTTATGAATCCCTTATTCCTGGCAACACTGAAAAAACAAAATTGTATGAAGGGCCTAAAAAGAATTGGCGTCTTTTCGTCACAGATTCTTCCAAACTTGAAACTTCCCCTCTCTATAAAACTCTTTGGATAAAACCTTATCCGAAAGATTGGCATGAGTTGGCACCTTATCGCCCTTATCTCCAAACCTGTGGTCTTGCGGCCTCAGTTACTACCGCTCGTGCTCTTTTTTCCGCCGGCATCACCCGTATTCGCCCCATTGGCAAGATGACCGAAGGCCATGTGGGAGAACCTCATGATGGTGAATACGGACTCTCGCGCTTTCTTCGCCGGGTGAGTATGGAATCTGAAATTTCCTGTACCTCTTCCCAGCTTCTTGCTCCTGCAACCTCCTCCCCATTAATGGACAAGGCCGCCTTTCAGAAGGCCAACGAGCGAAAGGTTCACACCGATCTTTATTTTAAGAGTGGTGGATCATCAGGCAAACCGGCACTCTCGCGTTTTACCTATCGTGATTATCACTTACTCATGTCTTTCGCTGCCAAAGGTTTAGTTGCCGCAGGACTCAATCCCAAAACGGATTTGTGCATGAATCTTTTTTTTGGCGGCGGACTCTATGGCGGTTTTTTGAGCTTCTATACTATTTTAGAAAAAATTGGCGTGCCTCAATTACCGATGAGTGCCCACTTGGATTTTAAATATGTGGCGGAAACCATTGCCACGCTAAGACCAAATGTTCTTCTGGGCATGCCGAGTTACCTGATCAATCTATTCTCTCAAGAGGGAAACCTCTTTAAGAATGACTGCCCGATAAAAAAAATATATTTTGGTGGTGAACATTTCCCTGCGCTCATCCGCGAAAAAATTGCCCGTGATTTTAAGATTGAAATTATCAAGTCTGCATCTTATGGCTCAGTTGATGCCGGGCCGCTTGGTTATCAGTGCAAATACACCGAAGGAACCCTTCACCATCTGCACTGTGGTCTTCATCAAATCGAAGTCCTCGACCTCAATGAAGATCGCCCCGTAGCGCCTGGCGACCTCGGCCGGCTCGTCGTTTCTACCCCGATGCGAGAGTCTTCGCTGGTGCAACGCTATGTTGTCGGTGATACAGGCATTTTATCGCGCAAGCAATGTCCATGCGGTTCATCGGATCTTTTATTTGATCTCAAGGGGCGAACAGGTGATGTCTTCAAGGCCGGTGGAAGTTTTTTGAATTATCAAAAATTTGCGCAACTTCTTGAAGACCATTGCAGCTTTAACTCTGAGTTTCAAATTATCTTAAACCACAAGAATGGCCATGATGCCATCACACTCAAACTCGCGACCCAACCCATGGCCCAGGTTTACGATTCCCTGGTCAATAATTATCACGATCTTTTTGAAATTATCGTGGAGGAAAAAAGCGTTTTCCTTACCATTGAATTTTGCAAACTCGCCGAGCTAGAACATATTCCCGGCAGTGGAAAACTCAGACATGTGATCGACAAAAGGCCGATATGACAATTTACTCAATACAATCCCTTATTCAATTGGCGCGCGAGAAATCGGATTATTATCGTGAGCTTTACACGAACGTTCCTCAAAAGAATTTTAATCTTCATGATCTTCCCATTATTACCGCCGAAAATTTTTGGCAGGCAAATTCTCTTAAAGGGAATCACCTTCTCACAGGACCAATTTCAAGCGGCGTAGTGTTCAAAAGCGGCGGTACTACAGGTCTTCCAAAGTTCTCCGTTTTTCTCAAAGAAGAATGGGAAACTTTCACGAAATGCTTTGGCGAAGGTTTTAAAAGTGCCGGATTCCAAAATGGCGACAAAGTTGCCAATCTCTTCTATGCCGGCGAACTTTACGCCTCATTTCTCTTCATTAACAAATCAATGGAACTCTCACCTCTCGATCTTGTCAGCTATCCTCTCTCGGGTGCGGCAAAATTGGATTCTATTCTTGAAACCGTTCAATCTCATGGCATCAATGTTCTGGCGGGTGTCCCCACCACTATCATTCAGCTTGCCCATGAATTTCTGGCAAAACCCAACATCGCCCACCTCATCACAAAAATATTCTACGGTGGTGAAACATTATTTCCCGATCAGCGAAGCATCTTGGCGCGCGCATTCCCCAATGCCAAAATTATTTCGTCTATCGGCTACGCCAGTGTCGACGGCGGCCATTTAGGTTTCGCCATTCACAATGGCGCCCATGGCGAACACGGCGTTTTTAAAAACTCAACTATTGTGGAACTAATCGACAACGAAACGGGCAGCGTGATCACTGAGGCCGGAGTACAGGGACGTCTCATCTACACCAATCTCACACGCACTCTCATGCCCATCATCCGCTACCCTGTTGGCGATGAAGCTGTTTGGACCATCCCAGGCGAACGCTTTATTATCAAAGGCCGCACAGAAGAAGGCATTCGACTTGGGCCGGTGACAATTACCACCGAAGAAATTCGACAAATTCTCCACGAGTGCCTGGGCGATCAAGTTATGGCCTTTCAGTCCATCATTGAACGCGACGGCACCCTCGATAAATTAACCCTCAAAATTGCGATCACAACTCTATCTTCATTTGCATTAGCAAACCAGGTTGAACAACATTTGTCGAATGCCCGACCAATGCTCAAAGATTCTATTCAAAGAAAATTAATTGCTCCTTCCAAAATCGAATTCGTTCACATGGACAAACTTGAGAAAAATCAGCGCACGGGAAAACTCCGCTTAGTTATTGACCGTCGCTTCAACTAACGTTTACTATTCTCTCATTAATCAAGGGAGAATTATGCCAACAACAAAAGAAAATCTACAAAATGCATTTGCCGGCGAAAGTCAGGCCAACCGAAAATATTTAGCTTTCGCCAAACAGGCAGAGAAAGACGGTTTCAAAAATGTCGCCTCTCTTTTTAGAGCTGCTGCCGAAGCAGAAACCATTCATGCTCACGGCCACCTGGCCGCAATGGATGGCGTGAAATCCACCCTTGAAAATTTGCAAGGAGCGATCGAAGGCGAAACCTACGAACATGAAAAAATGTATCCACCAATGTATGAGCAAGCCGAGAAGGAAAATCATAAAGCAAAAAAAATGTTCAAGTGGGCCATGGACGTGGAAAAAGTTCATGCCGATTTATACAAGGCCGCTCTCGCCGCAGTTAAAAGTGGCAAAGACCTTGATCAAGAAGTCTGGCTCTGCCCAACCTGTGGCCATCTCGAATTTAAAAAAGCACCAGCGAAATGCCCTGTCTGCGGCGCCGCAGGTTCAAAATACCAAAAGATTTCTTAACGCTTGAGAGAAAATCCAGCGCGGCAGCTCATGCCTTTCCTTTTCGTCGGTCACGGTTCTCCACAAAACATTGTGGAAAATAATTCGATTACCCAGACATGGAAAAAGCTTGCACCCGAATTAGGCAATCCAAAGGCCATCCTCATTATTTCGGCCCACTGGCTGAGTGAAAAACTGCTTGTTCACGCTGCAAAAACCCCAAAAATAATTTACGATTTTTATGGATTCCCAGAAGAACTTTATTCGTATCATTATTCGGCCCAAGGCGATCCTGAACTTGCCCAAACAATAGTGCAAAAACTTCCCGAATGTTCCATTGACCATGAGTGGGGACTCGATCACGGCGCCTGGGTCCCGATGGCGCATATTTATCCGAAAGGCAATGTGCCGATGCTACAACTGAGTATTCCGCGCCACTGGACCTTCGAACAATACGTCAAACTTGGGGAAAAACTGCGCTATCTTCGTGAACAGAATATTCTAATCGTTGGAAGCGGAAATATTGTTCACAATCTTTCCCTGATCAATTGGAAATTAAAAATTGGTGCTTACGATTGGGCGGAACCTTTTGACAGAAAGGTTATTGATTCCGTGCTCAAAAAAGATGTGAACACACTCTTAACTCTTCCAACAAGTTCACGCGAGGGCAAATTGAGTGTTCCCACTACTGAGCACTATATCCCACTCCTAATCTTGTGTGGTTTATTCGATGAGAATGATCAAACCAAAGTATTCAACCAAGTCTATCAATTGGGGTCGCTTTCGATGACTTCCTTTTTAATCAGGCAGACTTCTCCCACTTAAAGCTAATTTTCTTCTTTGTTTCTACACAATCGCGCAAATAAAGATCTATCAGCACCTGATACGCAATGCCTGATTCCCTTGAAAGCCCTTTGAAATATTCAATAACTTCTGGACTCAAATTAATTCCAATGGCCTTTTTTTTTGAGACATAAGGATTTTTTACTCCTTTCATCTTTGAAAAATTATATTCCTTCTTCATAATCCCTTTTTTCCTTTTTGGTTGCTTTTCTGGCCGAAATAATCCGAATTTTTAACCCCCTGGCCATCTCACAATGGATCACCACTAATATATTTCCTGTTCCGCTATCTCCCAAGAGAATAAAACGTTTTTCCTTCAAACTCGAATAAACTGCATCAAAATACAAAATTCCCTCTGGATCACTAAAAGCTTGCGTTGCTTCTTCAAACCACACACCATGCTTTTTTCTATTTTGCTCATTTTTCTTTTCATCCCACTCAAACTCTATCATATAGATTATACCTAGATCAAATATAGACTCTCTAGATAGCTTAGATGCAAGTGAGCGATCGGAATCGATAGTGTAACCTATGGAAAGTATGAAATCTTATTGTCGAAAAAAATCTTTCTTAATATCTTTTCATTTGGTCTTCGTCACTTTGGAAAGATTTTTAGGACGATCTGGATTGTGCCCCAGAGTCTGCGAAAGTTCCTCCACCATTAAGTAAAAGGCCTGAATGGCACAGATGACATCCAACTCAGGCAAAGTTGTCTCAGGAAAAAGTAAATCTTTCTCCTTAACTTCTTTGGGGGCGACCAACACAACCTGTGCCTTCCTTGCTCGCATTTCCTTGGCAAAAAGCAATAGATCCTGAAGCCCCGGCCCGCGATTGGCAAAAATTAAAAGCGGATAACCTTTTTGAATTAAAGTTTGCGGGCCATGTTTTATTTCTGCCGAAGAAAAGGCCTCGGCTTGAATTCCACAGGTCTCTTTAAATTTCAGCGCGGCCTCTAAGGCCAGCGGCAGCCCCAGGCCTCGACCAACCACCATAATTCGTTTGGCCTTGGAAAATTTTGTGATCGCCTTCGACCAATTTAGTCCTTGCGCTTTTTTTAAATCCTCCGGCAATCGTACAAGCCCCTCTTCAATTTCACGCAACTGCCCCATGGCACCGATTAACGATGCCGAGGCCGTCAACGAAGCGATAAAACTCTTGGTGGCGGCA
>JAHFAA010000202.1 GCA_023250775.1 Bdellovibrionales bacterium | reverse complement strand
TCGCGTACTTGTAGTTGTTCCATGACTTCTCCCTTTTCCAAATTACGGTTGATATTTTTTTACAATTAGAGCGGAATTTATTCCCAGCATTCCAAATGAATTGCTGAGGATGGTGTTGACGGTGGCGCGCACCGGTTCCCCTATGACAAGGGTTGGAAGCGCGCATTTCGGGTCGAGCTCCTGAATTCCATGACAGCCATGGATCAGCCCATCTTCAAAACTTCCCAGATTGCCCGCCAGCTCCAGGGCGCCGGCCGCGCCCATGGCGTGACCGATAAAACCTTTGGTGCAGTTGATTTTTGTATTGGGAGAGGAGCCAAACAGGCCGCCCACCGCTTCACATTCTTGCACATCGCCCATCGGGGTGCCGGTGGCATGCATGTTGACGAGATCAATGTCCTGGGGAGTCAGCCCGGCACGTTTAATCGCCTTCGACATACATTCCACCTGTCGTTCAGTGAGAGGGAGAACAAAGTCGGCGGCATCAGAGTTACAGTGATGGCCGGCGATTTCACCATAGATTTTGGCCCCACGCTTGAGCGCATCGCTCAGTCGCTCTAGGACATAAACGCAACCGCCTTCTGAAACCACGATGCCATTGCGGTTTTTATCTAAGGGACGAGTCGCCAAGTTTGGATCTTCATGGTGGCCGAGGGCCCCCTGACTGGCAAAAGCGGCAAAAATTCCGAAAGTTCCCGTGCTCTCGGAAACACCTCCGGCAAGGGCCACATCAACTTCGCCCAAGGCCAACATCTGGGCGCCTTGAATCGGGCCTAAATTTCCCGCGGCACAGGCGGCGCCAATAGTGTAATGAGGACCGGTGATTTTTAAATTTAACGTAACTTCACCGGCAGGATTGTTGGCGACAGTACGAGGATTATGGTGATGACTCCAAAGTGAGACATCCATATTGTGGACATTATAGAGTTCGTGAATTTCATTTTCAGTTTCCACATTGCCATGTTCGGTCACGCCCAGATAAACACCGACTTGAGAGGGATCAAGCTTACTCATCTCCAGCCCGGCACTTTTCAACGCCTCATTGGCGCAATAAATGGCGATGGCCCCGGCGCGAGTTCCACGTTTGCGCATTTTTTTGCTTTGATAGAGGGTTTCATCAAAGTTGCAGCGGCCCATGGCCACCTTACCCATATGACGAATTTCTTGGTTGGTGATGCCTGACTTCCCGGCCAAAAGATTCTGTCGAAATTCGCCCAGATTATTTCCAAGCGGGCAGGTGAGGCCAACACCGGTGATGACAATTCGTTCTTTCATATTACTTCCTTACTTCAGGTTGTGTATTTCGAAGCGTTGACTGGGCGACGCGTCCGATACCGTCGATCAGCTTATGCGCGATACTATTTTTGGGAATTCGGGTGGCCATTTTTTTCGCCTGGGCCAATCCTTGAGTCAGCAGATTCAAGGCGGCAGGAAATTTTTGAACCAGGTCAGGATAAAAATCTTTCAAATCCAAATCCACCACTTCAATAACAAAATTCATGACCGCCTCGGCGATCTGACAGGTCAAGATAATTGAGCGCAATCGCAAAATACGTGGTTGAAATTCGTCGTCACCTTTTTCCTGCGCCAAAATTAGGAGGCGCTCGGCCATCTTGCGAAATTCCACCACTTCTTTTTGCTCCCGTTTGCGAAATACGGTGGCGGCAATGCTAAGGCTGTCTTCCTTCGCCTGGTGCAGGCGTTGCCTAGTGTCACGGGAGGTAATGGTCTCGATCGCCCCAAAATGAGTCAGTGATCGCAGTGCATTGCTCACGGCACTTTGCGAGAGCCCTAAGACTTCTTCGATTTCTTCACTTGAAAGAGGAGTATTTCGCAGGACGAGGAGGCCATAGACTGAACCTTCAATACGCTTGAGACCAATTTGCACCAGAAAGTTTTCAAACTCGGGTAGGTGTTCTAGAAATTCTTGGTTCGTGGTCGATCCTTTGAGCGCAGGCATAAACACATTCCTTCTTAGGCGGCTTCAAATTACATTTATTACATTTATGAAATATTTGAAATACAGTAAGAGGATCGCAGGATTGTGTCCACAATTAATTAGGAAAACTTGTTTTTAGAGAGTTAGGGAAAAATTGTCGTCGACATGGAAATCTGGTTTTTTGCCAAAATGTTTGAGTGCCCAATAACTAAGCTGTCGGCCCTCCGAGCTTGCATCCGTCGCGGGTGTTTTTGGCGGCGGTGCGATTTCAATAACGGCAGAAAGCCCGGCCTTAATATTGCCTAAATCGTAATCTCCTAACTCAAAGCGTCGTTTTTCCTTTTGGTGAACGATGGCCTCAAGTTCGTAGGTTTCCTGCGACTTGGAGAAAATGATGTCGATTTTTTCGATACCGCCAAACTCACTCATTCCGGCGCGGTAATCGGTAAAATAAAAGGAATTCCAATTCCCTGAAGGGGCGAAATTAAATTCAATATAATCGTGGAAGTGTTTATTTTTTAAAAAAAGCTCAAAGCAGGTGGTTTCCCACAGTCCGCCCATGCGGCAAGGTCTGGGAGAGTTGCGTCGTGGAAGTGTGATGCGCTGAAGGTCACCGCTGACACGAAAATGGGCATGTAGACACAGACCCGATCTGACAATGGTCCCGCTCACATCAAAAAGTTTTGCATGCTCTTTGCTGAAGGGGACCAGTGGAACCCAATTTACAGGAGAAACCACAAATGCTCCGTTCTATTTATGTCCAAGTGCGTTTAGAAAATCCATCGGGAGTGGGAAGAAAGTTGTTGATTTACCTTCGCCCGAAGAAATTTCTTTCATGGTATCTAAATAGCGTAACACAATAGCGCTTTTGTTTTGATCTAGAATGCCTGCGGCCTCGGCCAATTTTTTGGCGGCCTCCAATTCTCCTTGAGCAGAAATAATTTTGGCGCGTTTATTTCGTTCGGCCTCGGCCTGCTTGGCCATGGCCCGTTGCATTTCAATTGGCAAATCGATGGCCTTGACCTCGACGGCACTGACCTTAATTCCCCAAGGGCCAGTATGCTGATCCAAAATGGATTGGAGTTTGAGGTTAATGGCATCTCGTTGTGACAGGATTTCGTCCAGTTCAAATTGTCCTACCACCGAGCGGAGTGTGGTTTGGGCGATCTGACTGGTGGCATGACTATAATCTTCCACGGTAATAATTGATTGTTCAGGATTTGAAACACGATAGTACACAACTCCATTGACCTTCAAGGTCACGTTATCGCGTGTGATAATATCTTGTGATGGAACATCGAGGGTCACAGTTCTGAGATCGACTCGTACCATTTTCTCAATGCCGGGAATGAGCACAATCAAACCTGGCCCTCGCACACCAGTGAAGCGGCCTAAGCGAAAAACCACGGCGCGTTCGTATTCTTTAATAATCTTGAGCGTATTAAAGAGGAGAATGAAAAGTAAAATGAGAAACGGTAGTGAGAGACCTATCATATTAAACTCCTTCGGAGATTGTTAAACGCCAACGCTACGAATGGTAACGAATGACGTTGATTCTTTCAATTAGAATTCCAAAAACAGATCGTCGGGCCTTTGCGAAACAATTTTAACTTGATCGCCAACTTTGTAGACATTGCGTGAAAGTCCAGTCCAAATTTCACCGTGCACGCGCACGGAATAAGTATGGAGACCCTCGGCCGTGCTATTTTGAACTTCCATGATGGTTCCACTGGCGTCTTTAAAAGTATTAAAGTGTTTTTTTAAATGCTTATTTTTTTTCCAGTCGCGGAAAAGAAAAAGGCCCATAATTCCCAGAAAACATCCAATGGCCAAAGCGACACTCAAAATGACTCCGGTGCCCAGTTGAAGGTAGGCGTTGTCCGTTCGAAAAAGAAAAAGTGAACCGGTTATGAGGGCGGCCAAAGCGGCAATAGACATGAGACCGTAACTTGTCACCCAAATTTCCAACATAAAAAGAATAAAGCTGAGGATGATTAAGGCCATTCCCCCCCAATTGACGGGCAGAACTTGAAAACCAATGGCGGCGAAAAGAAGAAAAACGGCGCCGATACTTCCGGCAATGAAACCACCAGGGGCCTGCATCTCAAAGTAGAGCAGGGCCATGCCAATAATAAATAAAATATAGGCGAGTTGGGGATTGGCCAAAATGTCGAGGAGGCGCTGACCAAAATCCATCTCAAACTTTGTCACCGAAGGGGATTGAACTTCCAAGATGGTCTGTCTTCCTTGAATGACCACAGTGCGATTATTCAGTCCCTGCCATAACTCATTGAGTGAGTTGGCAACACCGTCAATGAGCTCTTTTTCCTTGGCGATATTGGCGGGAAAAGATGAGGCCTTGGAAACCATTTCAGCAAAGAGTTTTGAATTGCGATGGTGGGTGCTGGAAAGTCCTTCCACCAGCGCGACTAAATCATTAACCGCCTTGCTGCGCAAATCTTTGGAGTCGATATCTTTCCCCAAATCAACAGGGGTGGCGGCGCCGATATTGGTTCCGTCGGACATAAAAAGTAAGTGGGCCCCACTGGCAATAATCGCACCGGCAGAGGTGGCACTCGCACCTTCGGGCGTTATCCACACAATCACCGGCAATTCTGAACGGCCGATCAGCGTAAGAATATCTTTCGTGGTGCTGATCAAACCGCCCGGGGTGTTGAGCTTGATCAAAATAAGATCGTGGGAATCACTATGAGCAACTTTGAAAGCATTATCGAGATAATTAAGGGTGGCGGGATTGATGCTATTGTTGATTTCTAGTTCTAAAACACGTTTTATTTGGAGATGTGGGATCTCGACTTCTTGTGATGACGAAAATGAAGGAGCAACAATGAAGAAGCCGATAACAAGGTAGACGAAAGCGAAGAATTTCCTCATAATAGTTCCCTAGCGTAATTTTTTTCCCATTAATAATTTGGGGAGGCACTCCACATGGCCCATGGACGGCCCATACTTATCCTCTGTGATCTCATTAATCCCGTCAATGACCGCGAGGCCATTTTACTTCGTGGTGCGGGACTTCTGATTCAAGATGGTCACATAGTGCGCGTGCTTCCGCGCCCATCGGCTTCATTGCAAAAACAAATGGCCCAAAAGGGAGAGGTCATTGACAGAAGAGGCCTGTTGGCCTTGCCTGGCCTTTTTGATCTGCATTTTCATTGGGTGCAGGATCATGTTTGCCTCATGCCAAAAGACTCGCTCCTCACCTGGCTAAAAAATTATACCTGGCCGATGGAAAGAAAATTTTCCAATGTGGCCTTCGCAAAAAAAGAGGTTTCGCGCTTTCAGGAAAAGTTGCTGAGTGTGGGAACCTTAGGCGGGGCGAGCTACGGTTCAATCCATGGACACACGGTGGGATTGGCCTTAAATAAATTCCTCGGGCACTTTGTTGTCGGTAATGTTCTGATGACCATGAATTGTCCGCCGTATTTGTGTCAGCTAGAAAACGAGGCCTTGGTGTTGACTCAAAAACTTGCCCAACGTCACCGCGAGCGCTACGCGGTTACTCCTCGTTTTGCTCCCACTGTCGATCCCCTCACGATGACAAAAGTGGCCTCAATGGCAAAACGCTACAATTCTTTTTTGCAAACGCATTTGTGTGAGACCGAAGAGGAGGTTGCCTATGTCCTCGATCTTTACCGACAGATAGATGGTTTTCGCCATGTAAAATCTTATGCCGAGATCTATGGGCGTACGGGAATTTTAGGCCCTCGCACTATTGTGGGCCACGGGATCTACCTTTCTCCCAATGACTTAAGTTGGCTCTTAAAAACGAAATCGATCATTGCTCACTGTCCGACTTCTAATGCTCCCATCAGAGAGCATGGTTTAGGGTCGGGGCGATTTGATTTATCTCTCGCAGATAAGAAAGGACTTCGCTGGGCCTTGGCCTCCGATATCGGAGGCGGCCCGTACTTATCCATGTTTGATGTCATTCATAGTTTTGTTCGTCAGCAGAGAGGAACTGGACGCGCCAGTTATACGAGAGGCCTTTTTCGCGCCACTTCTGCTGGTGCACGATATCTCGATTTCGCAGAGAGGGCCGGGCAGTTGCGCGCCGGTTTTGAGGCCAATTTTATTTTTGTCCCATCCCCGAAAAGTCGTGGTGGTGAGCAGGTGGAAGATGTTCTTCGTCGCATGATTGATCGCAAATTAAGCGAGCGAGAATCATTCAATCATCTTGTTGCCGAAACCTGGTGGCAGGGCAAAGCGGTCTTCAGCCTGCTGGGCGCACATTAGGCTAACTGATTAAAATTAAAGCAAAGTTAAGAAAATTCTAGCCTGAAAGGTGAGTGCTAAATGAATTTTGCTGGTATATTACTTCTATCGAACTAACTTTTTCTTGCATTAGGGAGTTTATGGGAAATCGAAGTTTTAAAAACATAGCTAGACTAATTCGGGCCAAGCGGCAAACACATCCACAAAAATATTCCCAATCGGAGTTATCACACTTATTGGGTTACAAAAATGGCCAATTCATCAGCAACGTCGAGCGTGGTTTGTGTAACATTCCTCTCAAAATGCTGGGGAAAGTTTGCGAAATCTTGCAAATTGGCCCTCATGAAATCAAGCAGGCGATGATGGTAGATTTTGAGATGACAATCGAGAATTATCTCACGCGATCGGCCAAGCTGAGTGCTGCTGACGAGATAGCAAGCGCCAACTAAACGCCTTTATACTTCTGGTAATCTTCTATCGTCCCCACGGATTCCTCTGTGTCATTTTTGTAGCTAACCTGCTTTTGCGCTTCAGTTAGGTGAGGATTGGGGAATGACTCGATTTGGGCAGGTGCCGGTTGTTCTTCGTCTTCACTTTCATTTATTTCATGAATGAGCGAGTAGTCTTCGTCTAGATCAAGGGAGTCGTACTTCTTTTCGAGCAAAATGCGTTGGGCCTCAGGGAGTGAATTTTCAAACAGTCGCCACTCACGCACTGTCCGATAGAAATTGTCTTCTAATCGATCTCTTTCTCTGCCTTCG
>JAHFAA010000201.1:4288-6943 GCA_023250775.1 Bdellovibrionales bacterium | reverse complement strand
AATAAATTATCGGCAAAAGATTTTTTTGATACTGAAAAACGTCTTGAAATCATGCGCCAAGTTCGGGGAACAGTTCAGGCCGATATTCTCAAAGAAGACCAAGCTCAAAATACCTGTATTTTTTCTCTGGATTTTGCCTTGAAAATGATGGGCGACGTTCAAGAGTATTTTTGCAAAAATAAAATACGCAATTATTATACCGTTTCTATTAGTGGTTACCATATTGCCGAAGCGGGCGCAAACCCGATTTCCCAGGTGGCATTCACTCTGGCGAATGGTTTTACCTATGTCGAATACTACTTATCAAGAGGAATGAAGATTGATGATTTTGCCGAAAATCTTTCATTCTTTTTTAGCAATGGACTTGATCCGGAATATGCCGTGATTGGAACTGTCGCCCGTAAAATTTGGGCCATTGCGCTGAGAGATCGTTATGGGGCCAATGAAAAATCGCAAAAATTGAAATATCACATTCAGACTTCGGGAAGATCTCTTCACGCTCAAGAAATTAATTTTAATGATATACGCACGACGCTTCAGGCCTTCCTTGCATTAAGTGATAATTGTAATTCGCTCCATACCAATGCTTATGATGAAGCGATCACGACACCCACAGAAGAATCTGTACGAAGGGCAATGGCAATTCAGCTGATCATCAATAAGGAATTCGGTCTTAGTAAAACGGACAACCCGCTTCAGGGCTCTTATATTTTTAACGAACTTTGTGATCTTGTTGAAGAAGCGATCATAAGTGAGTTTGAGCGCATTTCTGGAAAGGGTGGAGTTTTGGGTGCAATGGAAGTTATGTACCAGCGGAGTAAAATCCAAGATGAATCTTTGCATTATGAAATGCAAAAAGACTCCGGCCAGTTTCCTATAATCGGTGTGAATACTTATATCGCTCCAAATATTGCCGATCAATTGGGAGGCGATATTCAGCTCAGCCGGTGCACTGACCAGGAAAAAGAAGATCAAATAAATAGGCTCCATAAGTTTCATGATTCTCATAAGCAAAAGTCGCATGATGCTTTAGAGAAACTCAGAAAAGTTGCTTTGGATGGTGGAAATATTTTTGAAGAACTTTTAACGACAGTGAACTATTGCTCTCTTGGGCAAATTACCAATGTGCTATATACTGCAGGTGGCAGCTATCGAAGAAATATGTAGGCTTGTTTTGAAGGAGTTTCTGTGAAGATCTATACCAAAGCTGGAGATCATGGATGCACGGCCTTGTTCGGTGGTGAGCAAGTATCAAAGTCCTCAGAATTTTTGCAGGCCTATGGCGCCCTGGATGAACTTGGTGCTGTGATGGGAATGCTTACGTCTCACATGACGGCGTGTTCGGAATTGTTCGATCTCATCGTTCCTTTGCAATCTATTCAAAAATGTCTTTTTATTCTCAGCTCCTCTCTGGCGACGCCGCCTGATAAGCGCACGAAGCTAAAAATTGGTCCCCTGACTGGTGAAAATGTTAAACAACTCGAGGACTGGATAGATCATATGGAAAGTGAGTTGGTACCTTTAAAATCGTTCATTCTTCCCGGGGGACACATTACTGCTACTGTTGCGCAGCTTGCTCGAACTGTTGCTCGTCGTGCTGAGCGAGAAATGATTCATTGTTATGAATTAAGACCTATATGGAAGGTTCCTTTTTCAATTGAATATATCAATCGCCTCTCAGATTACTTTTTTGTTTTGTCGCGGTATTTTAATTTAAAAATGCAGCAAGAAGAAATTTCTTGGCCCTAAGGGGCTAGTGGTTAAGGGAATGCTTCTTTTTTATTTCTCGCCAAATATCTAGTTGGTGTTTGAGTTTCTTGCTTTCATCGGGGAATTTATTTTGCAAAATGGAATCTAAGGATTGAATCCGTGACGAAGCATCTTTAACACTCTTTAAAAATTGCTCATTAAAGTTTTTCCCTTCAGGGGTTAACTTATAAGTTTGCAAGGCGTGTTCGAGATAATCTTCATAAATTGTAGCCTTAAAATTATACTCAAGAAGCAGAGTTAATAATCCGCGCATATCATTGTCAGTAGGTGATTGATGAGACCAAACATCATACAGTTTTAACAAAAATACGAGTGGCCAATAGGATGTTTGAACCCGTCTGAGGATATCTAAAATAGAGACAGGCGTGTTGAGTTCAAAGTCAAAGTATATGTCATCCATCTCATCAATAATAAAATCGTGAAGGATCAAGGTGGCATTTAAAAAATGCAGCGCATTTGTCTGGAGAATTTCAACACAGAGTTTTAAATCAGAAGAATGAGCAAGGTTAATGAACGAAATCCCCGGAACAGGACTTGATTCATAGATCTCAGTGGCCGAAATGTCTGCGATGCATAAATGAGTCGTGAAAGCACAAATAAATTCAAAAAGAGTTTCGTCAGAAGACTTAATTAAGTGCAGGGCCTTATTAATGCTTGCAATATTTGCATGGTACTGAGACTGACTTAGCTGCCCCTGATGAATCACCTTGATTGGGGCGAGTTCCGCATTTTTAAATCCACTCGCAAGAATTTCGGATGAACACCACTTTCCTTTGTTAAGATAGGTAACTTTATTTGAGGTTGGTAAAAAATCTTTCAACACAACAACGGGAAATGTTTCAGATGGCGTATCGAAAGAAATTAAGCAATCACGGGAAAAAAGAT
>JAHFAA010000201.1:0-4278 GCA_023250775.1 Bdellovibrionales bacterium | reverse complement strand
TTTTAGAATCTCCGATTTCAGAAGTCAGCGGGTAAATTAACGAGTCTATAAGCTGCAAAGAACGCGAGATTTGAAGATGAAAGAAACCCATTAAGTTCTGTTCGTACAAACCAAGAACAAATTCTGATGATTCCAAGAGAGATAATGATTTAATTTTTTCTTGAAAAGGGTAGGCGTATTCGGAGTTCGCCCAAAACTCAAAGAGCTCATCTTTGGCGCCGATGGCATCGGGGTCTTCGTCATTTTCCTGATCGTCTTCAGTATCATCAGCTTGTTCAGATAAAATTTCGACATGAAGGGAATAGATACTGAGAAGATCGTCAATTTTTGAGTGCCAATAATAGTTAACTGCTGAGTATTCTTTTGCCTCGGGAGATTCAAGCAGCTCAGCAAGAGCGGAAATAATTTCACCACGACGTAAGATGGCAAAATCTGGAAGCGCCAACTCATCACAAATCATTTCTCTTAAAACGTAAAATTTTTTGGAAAACTCATTTTGAATAGCTGCAAAAGGCCCAGATGGAATAACTAATTTCATGGGTAGGCCAAGTAGAATGGCTGGGGCGGTGGGACTCGAACCCACGACCAATAGATTAACAGTCTACTGCGCTACCGCTGCGCCACGCCCCAACAGTTTACTAATGTATTCGTGAAATTTATAAAATTAAATGTGAAGATTGTCCAGTCTAAATACCTGATAATATTGGAAAAATCAAACTCATGGAATTACCTTAACTCATTGAAATTAGGACTAATATGGAGGAGCTAAATAGTTTACTCAAACGTTCCGACAAGGAGTTTGAGGGAATATGTCAACATACAATTTTCTGCGACATCTAATGCGGCTGCTTACGCCTGAAGAGATTCAGGAGCTAACCACAATTTCCTGTGGAGAAAATAAACAACCCCTCACAGACATTGTCATGAAGCGGGTAATGACTGAAGACCAGGAAGATTTATATCTAAAAGTAGAATTGGGTAATGAGAATATTGCTCCGTCCATGGCTCCCGTCGAGGCCACACCTGAAAATGGCCAAGAAGAAACTAAAAAAGGCGTTGTCTTTATTCTAGATCTCAAGAAAAAATTGGAAAAAGGTCAAAGGGCGCTAAAAGAAAAAGAGATCTATGGTTTATATCAAAAAGCCGCGGGCCTCGATGTGGATTTTTCTAAGGCCAATAAAGATGATCTAAAAAAATCGAGCAACTTGGGTGTTTTAATTAACAAAAAGCAGTACTAGAACTTTACACCTTTTAGCACTTCATCTTTTACACTTTTACTATCGTACAATTCAAGGCTACTCATTTGGAATACACATGAGTCAATATTTGTGAGTGCAGCCGGTCGATAATTACCAGAATTTTTCACGCCGCCAAAAGGTAAGCGTGGACTGGCACCGATCGTCGAACGGTTGAAGTTAACTTGGCCGGCATCAATTTCTTCAAGGCATTTGTGATAATTTTTTACATCAATAGAAAAAACAGACGCAGCTAAACCAAACTCAGTACTATTAGCAATCTGAATGGCCTCTTCAATCTCATCAAAAGGAATGAAGGTGCAGTTTGGGCCAAATATTTCGTTCGTCAAAAAATGTGAGTTTTTATTAAAAGCGGTTGCCAGGTGAATTGACGGGCTTACGTAGTGGCCATTAAATTTTCGCTGCAGGTGCTTACCACGCATGATCTCGTCAATTCCCTCACGTTTGGCCATTCCCATATAAAGTAAATAATTATCAAGTGCTTGCTGGTCAACGAGTGGGCCCATGAAAGGTTCAATTTCGTGAATAGTAGGATGATCAATAACTATGGTTTTTGCGACAGCGTGAAATTTTTCGATAAATTGTTCAACATGAGAACGATGAATCGGAACGATCGAAGTGGAGATGCAGCGTTGTCCACTAGTAAGAAAACATGCTTTGATTAATTCTTTTAAAGCCAGGTCAAGATCAGCATCTTGGCAAACAATGCTATTGTTCTTACCACCCAGTTCGAGTGCCACAAGCTTAGAAAGATCTTGATAAGTGTTGGTCAAAATCTTTTTCCCAACTTCTAAGCTTCCCGTAAAAAAGACCCCTTTGATGGCCTTTTCTTTAAGAATCCTACGGGCCAATTCTCCGTCACCCTGAGCGAGGTTTATCACGCCTTCGGGAAAGCCTGCTTCATGGTAACACTCAATAAGAAGCTGACCGCTGTAAGAAGTTTTTTCTGAAGGTTTAAAGATGATACTATTACCGGCCATCAGTGCACTTGTAATATGACTATTGGCTATATTACAGGGGAAGTTAAAAGGGCCGATAATAAGACAAGGGCCGATGGGACGATAATAAATATGTCCGTGAGTATCAGCTGAAATATCATTAAAATGTTTTGGCAAAATACGAGGAAGACCATCGTTGATAGTAACTTCCACCTTATTCATGAGTGCCAATACTTCAGCATTGGCTTCCCATAAAGGTTTTCCAGTCTCAAGGGCGATGGCCTCGGCAAGACTATTCTTTTTTACCAGGACGCATTCTTTGAAGCGCCTTAAGGCCGAAATTTTTTCATCAACGGAAGTTTTGCGCCATTTTTGCTGCCCTTCAATGGCACTTTCAATAATGCGATCAACAATCTCATATCGTATATGCAATTCCCATAAGACAGTGTCTGTATCTGCGGGGCAGGCTCGTGAAATAATTCGATCGGGAGATTTTTCATGGCCAAGAATGGTGTGAAATTTGCCGCGAAAATAGTTTCCTTTAATTTGATATTTCATATTCCTTTTCCCTAAAGAAGAATGCCATGACCAACGAACTCGCCGTATTCATCAATGATAGATCGACATTCATCAGTCAAAATAAGCATTTTTTTCTCGCCGACTGTTTCAAGCACGCCATCCACTTTAACAGCACGAAATTTACCTGGATCATTAGGAAGAGTTATTAACATGCTATGTGTAGTTGCATCAGCAGCTAATTTGGAAGTCGAAACTTTGAATTTGAACATGTGGCGAATTGGTTTAATCTCGGATTGATTCGCACGATAGTGTGGGCCTCCATCGAACGGATCAACTTCTTTTGTATATTTAAATCCGATAGATTCGAGCATCTTTTTTACAGGGCGAGTATCATCTCCAACTTTCCCAATGGCGTCTCTAGCTTCAATGGGCAACAAAGAGGTGTAAATAATTTCTGAAGGGAAGAGGCTTAAAATAAATTCTTTGTTCTGACGACTAAGCACATCTGCTTCATGATAGTCGACATTCATAAATTTTCTACCAACGGCTTCCCAGAGAGGGCTATTTCCATCCTGATCGAACGGCGGCATCAACTCAGAGTGAATCAGTGGTGTGAAATGATTAGGATTCATGCCGATATATAAAAAACGGACGAACGAAATTTGCTTCCCAAGCTTGCTGGCATTATTGCGATAGTCTGGGTGAAGAACGAGTCCGCCGATTTCAGTGTAACCATTGCATTCGTAATCTAATTTCAAAGTGCCGTGAATAAATCCGGTATTAATTGTTTCGCTAAATTTTTCTTCTTGCCCAACAGTCAAATAATAATGAGGTTCCTCATCAGTGCCATGTTGGCCATGAATCATTGAAACACCGATAACTTTTTTTAATTCAGTATCTTCAAGCACAAAGATATAATTGTTTTTTGATTTATCTTTATCGGCCCTCTTAAAAGTGCGAACAGAGCTTGCAATTTTCTTTTTGATGAGATCAATGTCTTTTGGTAGGTTAATAAAAGTGACGAGACCACTAAGTTCATAAAGGTCGTTGAGATCACTTGGGTCGACATTCCTAATCAAGTACATATAACACTCGCAACCAAGTTATCTATTTTGATAGCAATCTATAAAAAATAATGATCAGATAACTTGAATAATTTCTAAAGGCATGGATAATTTTTACAATATCCTCGGGGACGATAGTAGCATGATCACTTCATTAAAGTCATTAGAACAGGACTACTTGCAAGGGAATTATAAGGAATATATCAATAAACTCCTCGAGATTAAAGATTCAATTCCACGAGATATCTTTCATCTAAATTTAGGTACCGGGCAAATGAAACTAGCGATGTATGGCCCGGCGCGCTACAATCTGGAAGTAGCTAAAACACTAGGTCTCAATAATGAGCTCCTCCGAAATAATTTAGATTATGTTAAAGAGCAAATTGGCCAAAAAATTGGCGGAGCGGATAGTGGTTTTTTTAATCAACTATTTTTCTTTTTTCGTGAAATTCCTTTCCAGTCAATCTTGATGTTCTCCCTCGTAATTTCCTTGATTGCCTT
>JAHFAA010000592.1 GCA_023250775.1 Bdellovibrionales bacterium | reverse complement strand
ATGGCCACCCGTCGTGGAACTGGCGAGACTCGTGAAGAGCGTCTTTGGGCCGAACTCATCCTTAAAGTTATTCACACCATTATCCACGTCGATAAGGATTTGCGTGCCGGTTATTTTTCCGCTGTCCAAACACAGGTTTTTGATCGGTTCTATAAACATTTGCAACGTGAGGTGGAAGGACAGTTGTTTCTAGGCCCGAAGGGTGCGACTGATTCGATTCCATTACATGATTTTCAAACCAAATCCAAGAAGACGCGCGAGAGTGTTTTAATTAAACTTTTACACAAACCTGAAAATGTCGCCGAAGCATTGTTCGATCGTATCGGGATGCGCATCGTAACGCAGAACAAGCTGGATGTGATCCGTGTTATCCAGTTTTTGATAAAAAAAAGTATCGTCACTCCCCATAATATTAAGCCGAGTCGTTCCATAAATCGGCTTGTCGATATAGATCTTTTTCGTCGTAAATATAACTCTCTCTTGAAGCAATCGATAAAGGCCAATCTGTCTGAACAAGAGTTTGTGGCACGCCTGCAGTCATTGACCGGTGAGTGTGTGCCTGTTATCCCAGAAGAAGAGCCAAAAAATGTTCATACCAAAGATGCTTATCATGCGGTTCAGTTTACCTGTCGTCAGTTGATCAAATATAAAAATCCATTTTACCAAGAATTTAATGAGCTCAGAAAAAACGCCAAAAGTGTCAAGGAAACCAATCCTCTCGCCCAGCAGGTGATGGCGCTTGATCTAGGTGCTGTGACTAAGGAAATTACCTTCTTTTATCCCTATGAAGTGCAAGTCGTAGATATCGATTCTCAAAATAAAAATACCGAAGGTGAGGCCTCTCACCAAGAATATAAGAAATCGCAATTAAATCACGCCATGAAACGATTGTTTAAAAAATTACTGGCCTACAAAACGCGCGGGACAGTTCAGGAATGAACGGCTCCTCTCTTCAACTAAAATACGCTCCTTACTATTTACTGCCCTTAATATTTTTTTTGGTCGGCCCCTATTCTGTGACAGATTCAACCATGTGGATTGCGTGGGGGCGACTGATTATTGAACAGGGAACTCTGTATGCCAAAGATACTTATAGTATCCTTGAAACTCGCCCGCTCATTTTTTCTTCATGGCTGCCCTCGCTTCTTTATTATGCTGTAGACAAATGTTGTGGCCTGCGCGCCTTAATGCATTTTCACCATCTGCTCATTTTTCCACTCATGGGAATTATTTACAAATTCACACCGATCGAATATTTCACGCAGCGGAAGCGATGGATTCCCTATTTTGTCTGGTTTGGAATGGTGCCGGCCTTTAGTGAACGTCCGGCGTTTCTCGCTCTTATTCCCCTTGTGCTTTTTTACAATTTGTTTGACTCTGACTGTTGGACAAAAAAGAAAATTTTAATTCTATCACTCCTCATGATTCTTTGGGCAAATCTTCACGGAACTTTTATCTTGATGCCACTGATGGTTTTGTGGCGAGCAGTTTGTGATTTGATTGGTGGGGAAAAGAAAAACGTCGCCAAAACCTTTGCACTGGCATTTTGGTTTTTCCTCTTAGGATTCATTAACCCTTTCACCTATAAGAACTATCAGTTCGTTTATGAAACTTTTGTCTACTCCAAAGAACGGGGTATCACCGAATGGGGCAGTTATCAATTTTTTGGACATTTCCCCCAGCTTCAATTGTGGATTATCTTGTGGGCGTTGACCCTTTTTCTCCTATGGGAACGAGGCAAAGTGCATGGCCTTCAAAAACTTCTGGCGGATCCTTTCATCTTTTTGATGCTGCTGGGATTCACTGGTTTTCGAAGTACCATGCTTCCTTTTTTTGTTTTTCTTAATTTTTTATCACGCCACTCGCTGATTGAGGCACCTGACTCAAGTGGTTCCGAAGCAAAGTTGAATTATCTTCCCGCCACGATTTTTTTATCGGTCCTCACGCTGGCCATCTTGCCACCGTTTAAAAAGTGGACGGCGAAGATTTTGCCGGAAGAGCGAAGGCCGACCTACGAAAAGTATGCCATCTTTGAAATTGCAAAGAAGATAAATGAAAC
>JAHFAA010000200.1:554-6962 GCA_023250775.1 Bdellovibrionales bacterium | reverse complement strand
AATATTGACCGCGATAGCTTTTCTTTTTCAGCGACGTTTTTTAAATAATTGTCATAAGACTTGATCTGTTGATTGTCATTCATAAAATCAAACATGGGCGCAGATGGCGTATCCTTTTTGAAAAGACTTTGGATGATGGCATCCGTAACGTCCTTTGAGTCCGATGGAATAGAGATTCGAACATTGGCCCATTTGCTAATTGTTTGCACTTTCCTAAGCAATATTTCTAAAACAGCACCGTCAACTCGATTGTCTTTTCCGTAAATGATAGTGGTTTTAACTTTCGGTGAATGTTGGCCGTATCTATCTACACGACCTTCACGTTGTTCAAGTCGATTTGGGTTCCACGGTAAATCATAGTGTATGACAGAAGAAAAATTCTCTTGAAGGTTCATGCCTTCGCTTAGGCAATCAGTTGCAATAAGAATTCTCTTCTTTTCAGCCCCCATCTGATCTAATTTGATCTGACGCTCTTCATCGGTAAATTCGCTGGTAATGGGGGTAATTTTATAGTCTTTAAAATACTTCGCGAGATGGTCTGCTAAATAATTGGCAGTGGGAATATAGCGACAAAAAACAACAGGATGATAACCTTTTGCGAGATGATTATTTAAAACAGCTTTTAATTGTAAGAACTTTGTATCTTTCTCAGGCCCTATCGCTTTGGCCATGGCCTCAAATTTTCTTAGCTCCTTGATTTCATGTTCGGTGAGCTTACTCACGACGGAGACGGTATTTGTATCAGAGTAAATGTTCTGATCTATTGGATCATAAACAATTCCTTCGAACACAGAATCTTCAAAGTCTTCGGAGTCAAGACAACCTCTTTTTTCTTTTTGCGATTGAATCGTCTTTATCGCAGAGGCGGGGCTAGAAACAACCGATCTCATAATGGCAAGGGCCGACCAGAAACGTCCCCTCTTTTTTGCATGTCCAAGATCATCTATGTCTTTAAGAATTCCGCTCGCAAACTTATATACGTTATCGAAAAGAGTCTTGTATTCACTTCCGGCAATTTCATAAAAGATTTCTTCGGGTTCTTCTCTTTCTGGAAAAGGAGAACGACCTCCTGCTCTTTTTTCAACATCTACCCGGGATCTTTGGCAGAAGTATTTTGCCAATTCTTCTCGATCTTTTTGTGATGCATTGATTAAATCTAGTTTTTCAAAGTTTGAATTCAGCAGGGAAAGAATCGATCGAAATGATTCCTCAATCCCACTATGCGGAGTGGCTGTTAAAAAAAGCATATGCCGATTTTTATCTTGAGCAAGTTTTGAAACCAATTCATGCCTCAATTGCTGAGCGCCTTCTCCCTTCGGTCTTGCACAAGTATGTGCCTCATCCACCAAAACAAATTCTGGAGCATGATTAAGAAAGATTTGCTTTTTATCGCCCGTTTTGACGTAATCGAGACTGACAATGGTGTACTTGTAATAGCTAAATACGCTATGAATTCCATTTGAAGGAAGTCGTTTTTGAAGCCTGTTTATCGTACCCGACCTAATAATTTCGGCATCAATATTGAACTTGTCTTTTAATTCTTTTTGCCATTGCTCAGAAAGATGTGGTGGACACAGGACGCAAAATCTTTCGATTTCATCGCGCTCAATCATTTCCTTAACAATCAATGCAGCTTCGATTGTTTTTCCAACGCCCACATCATCAGCGATCAGAAGTCGAACCACTTCTTGCTTCATGGCCATCATTAGTGGCACTAGTTGGTAGGGACGAGGAGAAAAATTAATCTTCGAAAATGCCCGTATCGGGCCTGCCGCGTTTCTTAATAAGAATCTGGATGCATCATAAAGAAGTCGGGCACTTTCAAAATCTTGAATATTGTTTGTGTCTGGTTTAGAAAGTTCAGTTTTTTTTATGTTTTCGATGTGAAGAAGTGACTTGTGAATGCCAATTGTTTCGACATCACTGCCGATGAGTGGACGCAGCATCACGATATCAGGATTATTGGAATTCGCTACAATCCAATCGCGTTTGCGACATTCAACGACTGATCCAACTTCAAGATTTATGTTTTCCATTACGCTTACGACCCCACCTTAGATTTTAGTTGGTTTGAGGTACTTTCTGAAAGAATAGAGAGGGGTTTCACCTAAAAGCGTCCCGTTTCATATATTTATGGCAGAAGGAATATTATGTATCGCCATACATTTCATATCAACACAAAATGTCGTGGCATAAATGCGGACAGCGCAATCACGGACGGTTTCTGTCGAGTACTTAACCCCCACCATCAACACCAGTGGCCTTCAAAATAGAGCCATGGGCATTAGGGAGTTTGATGGAGAGAATATCAGAACGATCTACGATTTCGCCGGTTTTTAGTTCGAGGAAGTCAATTTTGCGATCAAATAGATGGGTCCGTTCGACGTCATTTTTAAAATCGATGCGGCGGCCATCAAAAAGGCGGGCCTCTTCAATTAACTTGGGTGCCTCTGATTTGCTGATCACGAACTCTTGGGCAAAGGCCGAAGAAGCAAGCAATGAACTTGTAATAAAAGAAAATGCAAATGCTTTCACTGTTTGACCTCCTGAGAACGAGCTGACTCATGAAGCAATGAGTCACAAACCATTCCGATGAAGACCTTATCATTACCATAGCATTCTTGCGAGTAGAGAATCTCTTCTTTGATTTCCATAAACGTCTTTTGTAATTTTGCTCGAATCAGCGCTAATGCTTTGTATTTATTTACAGATTCAGTCTGAAAGGACAGCCAGTTCTCACCAGACCCGTATTTTTCGACATCGTAATGTTCGGTAATACATCCTGCCAGGGCATCTCGTAGAATATCTTGGTCAAAAGTCACCTTTTCTTCATCGGCCTTAATTACGCCTCTGGTTTCAAGTAAAATGCCGTTACTTAAAATCTCTTCCAACTTTCTCAGTCCTGAATTGCCATATTCAGACTGCACTTCATCTCGTGTAGTCCCGGCCCTTGTAAGGGCCAGGAGCATAAGGTTTCGGTAATCAGATTTGGCAAAGTATTTTGCAAAGTCACCACCCATAACGGGGGTATCGATATTGTGAGAGAGGTTTTCTTTAATCATTGAAGCAAGATTTGGATCAGCAGTTTCTATGGCCTCGGAAATTTTATGAGATTTCCCTAGTGAGGAGAGAAGTTTACTAACACTGGTGAGGCAGGGATTGGTTTGCCCATTCTCTATACGGCAAAAAGTCGGTTGGCTCATGCCGATGAGCGCGGCAATTTGTGAGGAACTATAATTAGGATATCTGGTCTTTAGCTCGCGAACACAGTCTCTTGCGAGCACTGAATTTGTGTCATTGACCGATTGGTTTTCCACCATCAAATAGCCCCTAGTTATGCAACAGCGGGTCATTCATAGCGAAATATAACTAGATTAGTCAAATAATTCACGGTGAATGACTGAAAGTAATTATTCATGGTGAATAATTCATGCGTGAATGACTCCCTTTGATTTTCAATGTTTATCCTGGGCCCAGAAATTAAGTTATTATTCATGAATCATAACCTTTGGTAATTACGGGATTTTTGTTGTCCAATCCGAAATTTCTGTCCTAGTTTTCTGCGCCTAACAAACGTTTTTCAGGAGAACTGCAATGTACAGATTTGTTTTCGTGCTTTCCTATGTTGTCTTTTTGACCGCGTGCTCAGTCCATTCAAAGAACGGCGGAAATGATCCCGTCGGCGGTGATACCGGAGGGGGCGGGAGGATCGCCTCCGTCTTTTTGGGATTGGACCAAAACGGTGACATGGGTGGCGGCCTAGTCAATAACGGCAATTTGAATTTAGCCGCGAAGGCCTGAAGGAATGAGTTTACGGCGACGAAAAAAACTTTTGAACGAAATTGGAGACTTTATGGAAACATCTGCTTTAGACCTCTCAAAAATGAACAATCACCTTGCTCGCCCTGAGCTTTTTGAGATTTGCGAAAACATGATACGCAAAGATTTGGAAATTTTTCACATTCAAGACCGTATGGTTCAAATATTTGGAGAGATTGATTTTTACTCGGAGGCCCATGATGAATTTTCAAGCGTTAATTTTGCTTTGAACCTGGCCTTTGGGAAGAGCGTTTTAGAATTAGACGCAAGAATTGTTGCTCTAATGGAAGACATTATTTTTCATGCAGCATTCTTTTATAGAAGAGGGAAAATTCAAGGTGACTCAAATGCGTATTATGCCCTGACAGCACAAAAAATCACCTCGATCATTTTTGCTGGCGCTCATGAGCGCCATCCAGCTTTAGCACTTTCGAAATGCATACAGTTATTTCACAAAAACTTTCCTGGTCTTGAAGTTCCCTTTGTGACCAACCTCTATAGCACTTTCATGCAAGAACTTAAAGAAGACGAACATGCTTCTAATCTCATGGCAGAACGATGCCATGGTGGTGATGGTACTACGGGCGGGGGCGGATGAAGGAAACGAATAAGAAATATCTTTAGTACAAAATAAAAAGGCCCTCAAGATACGTCGCAAAACTCACCTTGAAGGCCAAACAAAACAATAGGCATTGCTACCATTGCTTCGTTTCTTTTTTAATCCAAAAAAGAGATTCAAGCAAGTGTCAAAGCGGTGCCTCAAAAAAACGGAGGTAGCTGTGAAGAATTTACTGTGTCTTTTACTGGTCTTAGGCCTCACCGCCTGTGCTTTTAAATCAAAGGATGGCGGTAACGATCCTGGTGGTGACATGGGCGGAGGCGGGACAGACGGGGGCGGCGGACTCGCCGTTCGTGTCCTTGACCCTGATGGCGATCTGGATGGAGATGGTGTCACCAACAAAATTGAGGCCCAGCTTGGTCGCAAGCCTGAGGTTGCCGATCTGCCAGAACTTCAGGTGGCCTTTCTTCAAAACTACAAAATTGTGGCAAAGAGCGAAGGTAAGACTTTTACTCTTGATACCAAAGTCGGTCACAACTCGCCGGACTTCCGCTATCGCGTTGGCAGTCTCTTTATACGGTCTCACGCCCTTGAAACCGCCGCCAGTGTGGGAAAATTCTCAAGCCATACCAGAGGGACTATCACACCCAATGATCTGTCTTGGGTGAAATACCCTGAAATTGATCAACCTTATTTCCAAAGTAAGGCGCTTGAGTTTCAGAAGGTTTTTGGCAATGAGGCCCCAAATGGGACGTCCTTGGTATTTGAGAACAACCTTCGTCTTCGCACCAATCATTTTTTTCCGTCGATCAAGAACGTCGTCATGAACTTTTATTATTATGACTATGAAACAGAGAACTATCGCCTGCTTAAGCAAGAAGTCATCAATAAGAATTTCGTGGGTGGAGTTAATGAAGTTGTTACAGTCCAAATTGATAACTTGCCACCGAAACTTTTAACCGAAAACTATTTTAAGAAGGGCGAATTCATCATCTCTGAAATTGCTGACTTTGAAATTCCTGAGATGGGCATCACTTATCAGCAATTACTTGCAAGCGTGAAGGCCAAGTGCATACCCGTCATCGTCAATACACCTAGAGAACTCAGTATTTCTTATGTTGGCGTGGATGCAGGAAAAAGTTATCGAACCTTTGCGGAGCTTATGGCCGCGCTCTATGAAAAAAACTATGTCATTCAAGAAAATGAAATCAATAAAATCGGCGAATTTGAAAACAATCTTGGAGACTTCACCTATCTAAAGGAAGTGCGAGAAAAGGATAAGGTCGGAAAGTGGTTTGTTTTATCCTCACCTTTCAACGAACACTACAGTGACCACCGCTATACAACCGCCGACTATTTAATTTTGACCTATGCCACGGGACAGGAACTTGCGCAGCAGACAAGCGAAAAACTTCACGGAATTTGGGATGACGTAAGTGGCGGTGATAGTTTTGTGGTTTATCCCTTGGGCAATATCTCCGCAAACAGTGAAGTCCACCTTGAACTCTATCCCAGTCGAGTCAGAGGAGAGCGTCTAATTGTAGAAGATCGCGATTACCATGAGCGTCCTGGAAGCTGTGGAAGAAATTGCATAAGTGGCATCCTTGAGATGGATTGCATGGTGAAGGTTAATTTCTTTGCGCCTTTTGATGAACCTTTAGAATTTAAGAAGAGTTTAGAAGGAGAAATCAGTCAGCTCAAAATCGTGATCAACAAAGAAGACTTTCCTCTTCGCGAACTGCTAGAGAAAAAGGCGATTACACTTTCATGGAATAGTGAAGGCCATCTGCATATCACAATCCCCGACCCATCGCTGATTACCGAAATCCAGGAGTCGCAGGAAAATATAATTGCCCTTAAGGTTGCAACCAAGGCCGAAGTTGTTTTTCAAGGGGCCAAACTCTATTCAGTCGGTGGACAGCATGGCCAATTTTGTCCAAGCATTCTTGCCAAGGCCTCAATGGCGTGGCGTGTGCCTGTCTCCGAGTCTTCTATTCTGATGGAGCAGTTTCGGCAATTTCAACAGCATG
>JAHFAA010000200.1:0-544 GCA_023250775.1 Bdellovibrionales bacterium | reverse complement strand
GTTTTAATTTTGCTTTTAGTTCACTCGTTACCAATTTTTATAACTAGGAGATTTCTGTGTATCGTTTTTTATTTCTACTTCTACTTTTGATTCCCGAGCTGGCCCACGCCGCCACCGTTATGAGCATAGCTGAGCACTTTCTTACTGGTGTGACACGATTAGGAATAGTCGTGTGCTGTATCGGGTTTGTGTGGGGTGGTGCTGCACTTGCCTCTGGAAACCCGGACGGAGGAAGGAAGATTACAGGTTCATTAATTGGGTTTCTCGTCACCGCTGGAGTTCTGGCCATAAAACAATTTCTACTAGGAATGGTCTAATGAGACGCTATTCACAATTTTTGACCTCCAATCCAACATTTTTTGGATTGAATCCTTACGATCTTTTTGTCCTTGCAATGACTATGCAATGCTCACTCTTGTTTAATTACTCAGCACTATTCATCTTTATTTTCTGCCCTCTGGCCATCGTCGTCGGCAAACTCATTCAAAAATACCTCGACGTCACGGGATTTCTTCTCGGATTCAGACGGAAGGGTACACTCTCG
>JAHFAA010000199.1:3459-7010 GCA_023250775.1 Bdellovibrionales bacterium | reverse complement strand
GATCTTAGATGCACTTAATGATCTATGTTTTCTCGGAGTAAAAAATAATCGCGATTACCTCGGTCGTATTATTCGCCATCCCGCTTTCAAAGAAGGCAAAACCTCGACGAGTTTTGTCCATACCTACGTCAAAGACCTGCTTCCCGCGGAGCTGTCTTTAGAGGAAGAGGCCCTAATGCTCGCTCTTCCTCTTCTGGCGTCGCAGCTCAATGTTGTTGGTGAAAAAAGTTCCATGGGGGCAGATAAAGTTCCCGATGTTTTCGAAGTTGTTCGCGGAAGGTTAGGATAAAATGGAAAAGAAAATTATTATTGATGGGCGAGAGATTTCTGGTGATGTTAAACAAGAAGGCACGACCTTTGAAGTTCAACTGAAAGGCCAGAAATTTTGTTTCGAATCACTGGTACGGCAAGGTGATTTATTCTTGGTCAAAGAAAAAAACTCTCATCGTCGAGCGGTCTATCTGACGCGAACACCACAGGGGAAAATCCTGGTTGATCTGCAAGGACGCACCTTCTCCCTAGAAGAGGCCCTGGGAAAAATTGTGCGCCAAAAAGATGTTGATGGTCGGCCTCGCGCACCCATGCCTGGAAAAATCATGAAAATTTTTAAAACCGCCGGTGATCTTGTGAAACGAGGTGATCCGCTCATTATCATGGAGGCCATGAAGATGGAGCACACTATAAAGGCCGGGCGCGATGGAAAAATTAAAGAAATTTTGTGCGCTCCCGGAGATCTGGTGGCCGGGGGAATGGATTTACTATCTTTTGTTGAGGATTGAGTAATGCCTAATAAAAAATCAATTCGAATTGTTGAAGTAGGGGCAAGAGACGGTCTTCAAAATGAGGCCCGTTGTGTAGAAACAAAAGACAAGATTGAATTCATTAAACTTTTGATTGGGGCGGGTTTGACGTCCGTTGAAGTTGGCAGCTTCGTCCGCGCCGATAAGATTCCGCAAATGAAAGACACGGCGGAAGTGTATGCAGGTTTGCCCGAAACCATGAAAAAGAAATTTTCTCTTCCCTGTCTCGTGCCCAATATGAAAGGCCTCGAAAGTGCCTTGAAAGTTGGTGTGAAAGAAATTGCCATTTTCTCTTCGATCTCTGAAACTTTCAGCAAGAAAAATATTGATGCTTCAATCGATGAGTCACTTGAAAGATTAAGACCGGTGGCCTTGTCTGCTCTCAAACAAGAAATTAAGATTCGTGGTTATATCAGCACGGCCTTTGGTTGTCCCTATGAAGGCGCCACTTCGGTCGAAACCTTAAAAAGAGTCGCCAACCGTTTTATGGACTACGGAGTGTATGAGATTTCTTTTGGTGACACCATCGGAGTGGCCCATCCAGAACAAGTGCAATCAGTTGTTCAAGAATTGAAACGTCATTTCGACATTCACCAAATGGCGATGCACTTTCATGATACTTATGGTCTGGGAATGGCCAATATTATGGCCGCTTATACTGAGGGAATTACCTCATTCGATGCCTCTGCCGGTGGCCTAGGCGGCTGCCCCTACGCCAAAGGTGCTTCTGGAAATGTCGCCACCGAGGATGTTGTGCACCTTTTTGACAAGATGCAATTGAGCACGGGGGTGGAGATGTCAAAACTTTTGAATGCCAGTCTATTTATCTTGCAAAAATTGCATCGAACCTCACAGTCGAAGGCCCATCAGGCCTATCTTGCCCTAAGTACTCCTGAGAAGAAGAGTTGAGCATGGTGCGAGCTGTGACTTGCCTTCTTCTGTGCTTGCTTCTCGGTTGTACAACGATGCATTTCCGTTCCAGCGGACATACAAAAACCTTGGTTGGTGTCAAGGCCGGACATGATCACCGAGATCAGGTCCAGGGTGAAAGAAAATTCTTTTTATGGGGCTTTATCCCGCAATCCCATATTGTTTGGGTTGATCAAGAAGTCATTAATATGGGGCTACAAAGTGGCTCGAATATTTCCGTTCGAGTGTATCAAACCTGGGGAAATTTTCTTTTAACCGTTCTGACGTTTGGAATGTATATTCCGAAAAATTACGAGGTCACGGTCTACGGATTAAAGGCCAAAAATGATCTTTAATCATCTTGTCCTTTGGATTTTTGTTCTTTGCTCTTTTGTCGGTTGTGCCACGGACGTAAAAATTAATCCGCGTGCTTGTAAAACCAAGGCCGAGTGGTTAGTGCTTCCAGAAGATCAATTCAAATATCAGGATATGTTTGTATCCTATCACCCCGATGAAAAAATTGAAGATAAACATTTTGTAAAAATAATTACTCTTTATGCCCCTTTTTCGTTTTTTACCCCGCAAGAATTCATGCTCAAGGATATTTTGGATGATGTTGGATTGTCCTGCGACCAGATTCGCTCTGTGGGGCTCTCTTTCAAAGAGGGTTTTTGGGATGTCCTCTTAAATTTCATTCCCCCTTTGTCTCAAATCACTCTTGTCATGGAGGGAGAGCTGAAAGGATTAGAAAATGTCGATGCACCACCAGAACCCGCAAAGTCCAGCACGCCCGATGCTATGCCGGATGAACTTGATGACGAAAAAGATTTTGATCTTGAGTAGATGCCCCTAGAATCTTAACCACTTACTAAACACCGCCAAGCGTCAAAGCAAGGATAATCAGATACTAAGGCCCTTTTATCTTGAGGCCGAAAAAATTACATGGTACAGAACGGCCCGTTGCATCTTTTGCTAAACAGCACCGCATTCAAAGTGCTTTTTTGAAGTGGGAATAATTTTTAAAGGAGAATTTCTATGAAGAAACAGTTGCTATCGCTCGCCCTTGGAGCTGTCCTTGCGTTTGGCGCTTTTGCCAATGAAGACGCCAATGTGTTGTGGACCAAGCGTGGAGAGACTAAAGAAAACGCGCTCAACGCCGCCAACATTGTTCGTGATCTTGCTGATTCAGAACAAAATGCCGCATTGAAGGCCGACCTGAAAATGCGCGAATCAGAATACATTTATTTTTTCGGCGGACGTGAGACATCTAAGGACGGCAAGAAGAAGGCCTATGAGCGTGGACAAAACGCCGCCCAAACTGCGATTGATCTTCTCGCGGCAGGTGCCACGACTCCAGAAGGAAAAACAGCTTTGGCCCGTGCTAACTATTTCTACGCCATCAACCTCGGTAAATGGGGTGAGGCCAATGGTGTTCTCTCTAGTTTGTTTCGCTTAGGCGACTTGCTCGACCATTTATCAACTGTAGAATCTCTCGATGCAACAGTTGAAGATTATGGTGCGAACCGCGTTCGCGCTCGTGCTTATCACAAAGTTCCAGGCAAAAGTAAGGCCGAAGCTGAACGCTTATTGGCCGAAGCTTCTGACAATACGTTGGCCGATAGCTACAACATCTCTAAGAACTCAACTACGGCCTTCTACTATCTAGATATTTTGGCACAAAATAAAAATGCCGAGAAATTTTGTGAAGTCTATAAGATTCTGACCGAACTCTCTACCGCCAAGGATGAAGATTTGCTTGCCTACAATGCAAACCGTCTTCCTGAAACTAAAACTGATCTTCAAAACTTTGTAAAATACGAAGACTTTGAAAGTGACGTCAAA
>JAHFAA010000199.1:0-3449 GCA_023250775.1 Bdellovibrionales bacterium | reverse complement strand
AGGTTTTGCTAAAAAACAAAACTTTTGTAAGTAATTCAGAAAAAATATGAAGGGGAGGTTCGCCTCCCCTTTTTTATGTTTAGCAAAGAGATGAGGAGTCGATTATGAAAAAAATTATAATGTTGGGAATGTGTCTTGGCCTGGGAGCCGCCTATGCCGGTGATCTCAAAGCTCCATTTTCACTCCCTAGCGCAAAAGTTCTTCCTAAAGGTGTTCGTAACTTAAGTTATAAAAATGTTATGGCCTCGGCCGAAAATAAATATGGTGCTAACGGTGAAAATATTTCCGTAGCAAATCCACTGAATAAAAATATTACCTTTGCTGACGTGATTAAAGGGAAAACTGATCCCGTTGATCAAGGCGCACTAAAGCAAGTCATGCTGAATATGGGTGCTAGTGAAACCGATTCTTTCGGCCAAAGCACCGGTCAGGTTAACGTTGAGGCCACGGCCCACGTGCCAGTTTTTGCTTGGGGATTCACTTCAAAATTGACCGGCGCCATTGCTGTGCCGATTATCAAATCTTCAATGAACGTTTCAACAGGAGTGATTCAACAGAATCAGGCCCTGCATGATCAGATGGCACAACAACTTGCCGCCAAAGGTGTTGATTACAAAGCTGCCGAATTTGTGAACAAGATGGCTGCTCCCGTGCCAAGCAAGGCCGATGAGTATGGATACAAGCCTGTTCAGAATGAAAACAAAACGCAGCTAGGCGATATCAAGCTTGTGGCAAAATACCTGGCCCTCGAATCAGATTTGAATCGCATTGTCGTCAGTACCGACGTGACTCTGCCTACCGGACACGACAAAGATGTTGATAAATTGGTCGACGTACCATCGGGCGACAACCAAACCGACCTTGGATTTGGCGTGAGCTATGATCGTGTGCTTAACGACTATTGGACAGTCTCGACAGAAGGTACTTATACCTTCCAACTTCCAGGCAGAACTCCTGCCCGAATCCCAATGTATAGCGATTCGAAAGCAACTCCTTATGTTGATAACAATACACAACGTGACCTGGGTGATATTGCCTCCGTTTCTGCCGCTGGAAAGTGGCGCTTAGAAGGTGTCAACCTTGCTGCCGGTTACTCGTATCAGTACAAAGGCCCAGATAGGTTTAGTGGAAATGCCTATGCAAGTGAGCGTTACGGCTATCTTGAGCAAGAGACAGAACAACAAATGCACTCGGTCGTTGTCTCAGGTGGATATGACACGTTATCACTTTTCCATGCCAAAAAGTTCCCAGTTCCTCTGTCACTGATGCTCAGTCATACAAGAGTTATTAAGGGAATGAATGTGGTGAATGATCCAATAACGGCCTTAGACTTTTCCATGTTCTTTTAGGGGGACGTATGAAGAAGATAATTTTAGCAAGTTTAGTTTTATTGGGCGCCTGTGGAAAGCAAGCCGCTTTGATCAAAGCTCCCAATTCAACATTTGAAAAGAGAATGACTTTCAACGGAATGAGTGTTGATATTCAAAATAAAACCTTCGCACCAGAAGCACGCGACGTAACGCTGCTCATGTATCCCACGGTGGAAGATGTTGCCAATTTTGAATATAGTCCTGATGCCGATACGCAGCCAAGTTGGGACGATTTACTGCAACAACTGCCTGCTCATTATCGCGACAGAATGTCGACAACGCTGCCGACCTCAATGTCCGCCTCTGCCAAGGTTGTTGAAGTTGTTGCGTGGATTAATACCGCCGGTGCGGTTCGAGATGATAAATTTCGTTTTCGCTTACCTCTGCTTGCCGAGCAAGAGCAGGTTCAAAAGCGTCTTACCGAGGAGGACGCCAAATTTCGTCCTGCCATCAACGAGGCATTATCGGCGTACAGTTGTTTCTTTAAGTCGAGACCTGCACGTGGACAAAAGTGGGACTGTCGCACAGTTGCCGATGCCGTCTATAAGACCAAAAGAACCCCGACGAACTGCGCTGATATGAATGAGTACACTTTTGTTTTCGCAACTTCCGATGTGGAAACTCAGTATCAGGCAGCAAAAGAGCAGTGTATTACGAATACGAATGCTTTAAATGCGGCGATTGCGCCTTTTAAAGAACGTGATGCTCAGATCGAGGAATTGGTTCTTAAGGCCACAACAACCCGTGATTCTGCCAAGGCCGTTGTTTTGAATTTGTTAGAGTCTTTGGAAAAAGTCACGACACAGGTTTTTGTTTCTGCGGTTTCAAGCTTGGATAAGAAGATGGATTGTCCGGGAGATGCCGCGGGCGTGAAATGTTTGTCGCAAATTAAATTCGGTGCAAAAAATGAAACGATCGAAGAGTTTGCGATCTATGCTGACTTCGGAGTTTACGCCGCCGAGAAATTACAGACACAAGAATACTCTTTGGCCAATGGTCGAATTCGCGATCTTAAGTTTTACACAGATAAAGACGGGGTAAGAATGCTCGAGTTCACAATGGTGACAGATCTCTTAACTCTGAAAGCAAAGTTGAGTATGACTGTGCAAGACGATATGCAACTTCGTTTTGTGGGTGAGACTAACATCGACTACAAGGACGGAAAACATCGTCGCGGTGTTCTGAAACTTGAATTTAATGAAGCAAAATAATTAGAACAGTAAATTGATTTATTTGAAGAGGGCCTGGTTTGGGCCCTCTTTTTTTTAGAGGTCGTCGATTAATCCCTTAAAAAAACTTTTCTTAAAGTCTTTCGCTTCCTCAGCGCTCATATGACCGAACATGGTGCGGTCTTGTTCGATAAAAAAACCAGGTTTTAAAACTTCAAGAAAACGTGATTTGTGCCGCGGAATTTTCTTTCCGTAGATGTTGCGTTCTTTGCAATAGGTGAGAATGAGTTTCTGCCGGGCGCGGGTAATTCCAACATAGCAGAGTCGCAGCTCCTCACTAATGTCTGTTCCTTCCGTGATGGTGCGCTTGTGGGGAAGTAGCTCTTCCTCCGCTCCCACAAAGTATACCCGTTCGAACTCCAGACCTTTGGCCGAGTGAAGAGACATTAAAGCGACTTCATTTTTCTTCGCCTCGTCGTTTTCTTTTTCTTCTTCCTCGTCTTGGGAATCTTGCAAAATAATTTTTTCGACAAAAAGATCGAGCGTGGCATTTTCTTTATGATAATTATAAAAATGCTCGGCAGTTTGGATAAACATCTCGATATCAAGCTTTTTGCGTTCGGCCTGTTTGGGGGCATCTTTGTATTCATGCTTGATAAATTCGTAATATTCGATGTCCATGACCAGGCTCGCAATCGCCGAATGTAAAGGTCTTTGGTTGAAGGCCTCTTTGGCGGCACGAATCGTTCTTACGAAATCTGAAACGCAGGAGGATTTGGCGGTGCCAAGATTGGGATTACTTTCCAAAGCGGAAAATAAATCACATCGCAAGCTATCTTTGAGTGCCAAATATTTATCCAAAGTGGCCTGACCAATACCACGATGAGGCACATTGAGAACGCGTCGAAGG
>JAHFAA010000198.1:2386-7017 GCA_023250775.1 Bdellovibrionales bacterium | reverse complement strand
AGATTAGAAATAATGTTTTCGAGTGAACCATATTCGGCAAGCAACTTTGCGGCACCTTTAGCACCAATTCCCGCTACCCCAGGAATATTATCGGAGCTATCTCCCACCAGAGATAAATAATCCACAACTTGTTCCGGCCAAACCCCCATTTTTTCAAAAACAGCTTTGCGATCATAGATCAGGTCTTTCATCGTATCGAGTTGCTTAACTTTGCCATCAACAAATTGCATGAGGTCTTTATCGCTCGAGACAATATACACTTCATCAAAATAATCTTTCCATTGCACAACAGCTGAGCCAATCAAATCATCGGCCTCATAATTATCCAACCCAAACATGGGTAGATGCATCTTTTCAATTAACTCAAACACCAGCGCAAATTGGGGTTTCAACTCTTCCGGCGGAGACGTTCGAGTGGCCTTATAGTCCGGATAAATGTCGTGTCGGAAAGTCTGTCTCTTTGTGTCTCGTGCAACGAAAACATGCGTCGGTTGATGTTCAGACAGAAGTTTAAAAAGCATTTGCCAGACACCATAAACAGCATTGACTGGCGTTTTATCGGGCGCAGAAAGAGGCCTGATGGCATAAAAAGCACGAAAAATAAAATTGCTAATGTCGATGATAAATAATTTTTTCACGAGGAAAAGTCTTCGTTCATGGACTGATTCGGCAGCTTCACAAAGGAATTATTAAGAGAGGTAAAAAGATTATATTTTAAAATACACCAAAGGGCCGAAACACCATCTTTCCAACCAATCTTTTTTCCTTCTTCGTAGGTCCGTCCGAAATAAGAAACAGGCACTTCATAAATTCTGATACCTCTAATTTTAGCAATCTTGGCCGTCATTTCAGGTTCTACTCCAAATCGTTTTGAGGTGATGATCATTTGGCGAATAATCGGGCCTCGAAAAACTTTGTAACATGTTTCCATATCGGAAAGATTGAGATTGGTGAACAGGTTGGACATAAAAGTTAGAAATTGATTTCCAAGATAATGGTCATAGTAAAGGACGCGAGAAACTTCGCCTTTAAACCTGGAACCATAAACCACATCGGCGCGTTTACTCAAAATAGGTCCAAGAAGCACTGGATAGTCTGACGGATCGTATTCCAAATCTGCATCTTGAATTAGAACAACATCTCCATCAGTCTTGGCGATCCCGGCGCATAAAGCTGCACCCTTGCCCTGATTGTATTCCTGGAAAAAAACTTTGAAATTGGCCTTTTTTAAAAATCGTTCTTTCAATAATTCGCGACTTCCGTCGTTAGAGAAATCATCAACAATCACTATTTCAAAAGAATCAATTTGCGAAGAAAGTTTTACGGCGGCATCACAAACTTTATCCACTAGCTGACAAAGGGTGGCGTTTTCGTTATAGACTGGTATAACAATACTTAATTTCATGCGACCTCAGACACAATTTTGAAAGGATGATGGAACGGTGGAAGTCTCGCAAAAACCCTCAAATGTGTCCATCCCATTAAATCGTAACGAGTGGTCAAATGCATTTTTCTTTCTCTATGTTGCAATAGGCATGATCTTCTGTTTGGTCTGGATTGGTGACACGTCTTTCATTAACGATGAACCTTTGCTCCTCAGTATGGCACTCAAGGCCAATCTTCAGGGCGATTTTTTTACTTTGGGATTGATGGGAACCAAAGGCCTTCAATATGGCCCGGTTCCAATCTGGTTTTATCGCTTTCTACTGATGCTCACTCATAATATTTACATTCTCGCTTTCATTAAATCTTTTGTAGTCATTTGTGCCAATTCCCTTGGGATTTATTATTTTTTTCGCTTATTTCCAAAATGGAATTCCCATACTGCCATGCTTATTTTTTCCAGCCCTTTTCTTTGGTTTTACACACGAGGTCTATGGGATAACTCTCTCAATATCACAATCATTTTATGGGGGTTCGTTGCCTATTTTTATTTTATAAAAACACGGCATTTCCGCTGGTTTGCCCTTACGCTAATTTTTCTAGTCATGGCATTTCAGGTCCATCTCATGTCACTTCCATTCATTGGTGCAATCGCTCTTCACATGTGTCTTTTTTGCAGATCTGAATTCAAAAAAAATTGGAAAAAGATCTTAATTCTTGCTCTCTGCCTTTCTTTTTTTATGAAAGATTACCTTTTTTATCTCTTCACAGTTCCCCAATTATCTTCAGCTTCTCATTTTACGGCGTCCTTAAAATCATTCTTTTTTCCTCTTTATGGTGGTGAGTTTTTTTCTTTATTAGATTTTCGTTACTTTGTTGGGAAAAAATGGTTTGCACCCATTCCAGACTACTTTTTATCGGCGACAGGATGGATCATTCTCCTACCTCTATATGGTGCCTTTAAATCTTTTCGATCATGCTATAAAAAAATACGACAGAAATCTCAATTTGAGCTAGAGGATCATCTCTCTCTCGTCTGCCTTATTTGGTTCGGTGCTTTTGTCTCTTTAAGTTTTTTAAAGAATTTACGTGTCGATCCCCACTACTTTAACTCAACCTGGTTTTTATATTTCGTCCTTCTCAACATCGGCCTAAATGCGCTATGGCATCGAGCATGGATGAGAAAACTTTTTTTTGTTCATGCTATAACAATGTTTCTCGCTGTCTCTGCGCTGATTATTTTACTGCACTACCGACATGGCACTCGATCACTCCATTATGGTGCCACTCTTGAAAACCAAGTTGAAATTGCCACCCAGTTAAACCAGTATGGAAACAGCGAAAACTGGTCTTCGACTGCTGATAATCCTCACTGGTTTCCACACGCCATCAATTTATTGAGAAATCTTGAACCGGCCCGTCACATTATTGGCCAGCAAAAGAGCGATTCGCTGAGAGTTTTGTATGCAGGAGATAATCCCTATGATGGCAAAATACTTTTAGTCCCTTAGACATTTTGCCGTTGATGATCGAACCAGCTACTTTTTTTTGTTTTCAACGCCAATTTCTGGCCGTCATTGGCAATAACCGTCGTATCGGCCATTACGTCACCAAGCCTATGGCCCGAATCTAATTTATAAATCAAATAGATCTCTAAGATTGTAAAAGGAATTCCCATGGCGACAGCAATGACCCAGCCCCAAAAAGGAATTATCGCCATAAAGACGGGAATGGAAAGTGGCAGATTTCTCACGAATGATTGCTTTGGGGAGCATGGATTTCCATCTTGCAAAGAAATCACCTTGAAACCGATTATTTTTTTGCCAACAGATTGTCCGCCTTGCAGGGAGTCGCAAATAATCAAATAGAAAACAGCGAACAAAATCCCAAAAGGGAAAAAAAACACAGACAAAATTAGTACAATAAAAAGATCAATCGCTTTAGCGATTAGCCGAGAGAGACGGGCAACTCTAAGAGCATTACCCAAAAGATATTTTTGATTTGCCATAAAATATTAAATGCTTATACCCATTCTAATAACACATCAGTGATTAACCAAAGGGGAAATTTTTGCGTGACGCAAATAAAAGGCATGTTCTGAAGTCGATAACATCCTATACAGGACAAGTTTAATGTAATAAAAATTATGATCTGCCATTAATTGGCCAAAGGAGATTCACATGAGCAATGTAAGTAAAGTTGATCAAGCAAATTTCGAAACTCTCGTCATTAATTCAAAAGTGCCAGTGCTCGTTGATTTTTGGGCAGAATGGTGTGGTCCATGCCGTGCTTTGGGACCCGTGCTAGACGAAGTTGCCAAAGAAGTAGGCGCTAAGGCCAGCGTCGTAAAACTGAATGTTGACGAAAATGGCGACATTGCCAACAAATTTGGAATTCGTGGTATCCCAACAATGATTTTTTTCAAAAATGGCAAAGCCGCCAAAACCTTGGTGGGCGTACAACCAAAAGAGGAAATTAAAAAAACTCTTGAAGAATTGGTTTAGTTACAGGCCAAATGCAGAATCTTGATCGATTAATTCAAAATTCCTTCTCAGAAGCTAAAGCGGTGCTTGACGAGTTTCTTTCAGACTCGAACAACACCGCCGCCATAAAAAATGTCACCATACGAATGGCTGAGGCGATCAAAAAAGGAAATGGTATTTTCAGTTGCGGTAATGGTGGTTCACTCTGTGACGCCATGCACTTTTCAGAAGAACTTACCGGCCGTTTTCGCGAAAATCGTAGGGCCTTAAAGGCCATGGCCATCGTTGATCCCGCTCATATGTCATGCGTGACGAACGATTTCGGATCGGAACAAGTTTTTGCAAAATATGTCGAGGCCTGGGGAAGTGCCGGCGATATTTTATTTGCAATCTCGACTTCAGGACAATCAAAAAATATTATCAGCGCCGTTCAAATGGCAAAGCAAAAAAAGATGACTGTCGTGGGCCTTCTGGGAAAAGACGGCGGTTCCTTAAAAGATTTGGTTGATCTTCCCATCATCGTCAGAGGCAAAAAATGGAGCGATCGCATTCAAGAAGTTCACATTAAGATCATTCACATCCTTATCGAAGGTATAGAGGCGCAGCTTTTTTCTTGAGTATTTCTCTCCATCGATTTCATCGTTATAGTAATCCCTGCCCTTTGCAAAAGAATTTTTCTGTAAGTTCCTAAAATAACTTAGAATGGAAATAAGTTTCATTGCTTGTTAAGGAGACCAAAACTCATGGAAGGGTCATTCATCTCAA
>JAHFAA010000198.1:0-2376 GCA_023250775.1 Bdellovibrionales bacterium | reverse complement strand
AAATACAGTAGGTGCCTTTGCTCACTTCATGATTGCTGGCGGCATTTTCATGTGGGTGATTTTATTCCTCTGGGTTGTAGGGGTCGCCATCGCCTTCGAACGCTTTTCCAAATTGAATTTTAAATACGACGTTGATGGAAGTTCATTCATGAATGAAATTCAAAGACATGTTCTCTCGAATGATGTTCAAGGAGCGATCCGCGTCTGCAGCGGGACAGATGCTCTCCTCCCTCGAGTGTTAAAGAGCGGATTAAAAAGGGCCAATCAAACCACGGAGCAAATTCAAAATGCTATCGACGCCACAGCACTTGAGGTCATACCAAAAATTGAAACTCGCATGAGCTATCTGAATTTGCTGGCCCAAATATCAACCTTATTCGGTTTGCTGGGAACGATTCAAGGTCTTATGGCAGCATTTGGAGCAGTTTCTTCTGCCGATCCGGCACAGAAGGCTGAACTCCTGTCCCGCGGTATTGCCACGGCCATGAATACCACCTTCTTAGGCCTTCTCTCGGCCATCACAATCATGATGATTCATGGTTTTTTAAGTTCTAAGGCGGAAAAAATTATTAATGAAATTGATGAATATTCTGTAAAACTCATGGATCTCCTTGGAACAAAAAAGGATGCCACCTAGAGTATGATGCGGAAACCAAGTCGGCGCGCTCTTGCACGCCCTAAAACTGTACGCCTAGACCTCGTCCCAATTCTGGCCAGCGTGTTCATTTTTATTTTCTTTTTACTAATGTCTGCAAATTTCATTAAGATTTTTGAAATCCCAAGTGATGTCCCCTTATTTTCGCAAGCAACTCACGACAATAAGGAAAAATCCCTGGGACTCACAATCCGCATCTCCGATAATGATATTCAGATTCTGACCGGCATTCCCGCTTCAGTTGTCAAAACCGTGCGAAAACTGAATCCCAATGATTATGACTTAAACACTCTTCATCAGACTTTGCTAGATTTGAAAAAAAGGTATCCGAAGGAGAATGTCGCGATTCTCGAACCGCTCAATGATATTTCTTATGACAAACTTGTCCAGATTATGGACGAAATACGACTCTTAAAACACACCGACCCGGAATTGGAAGAAAAAACCAGAGTCTTATTCGGTGATATTGTTTTTGGAAATATTTAGAGCAAGTTTTAATTATGAGAAACGACCGCTCCATTCGAAAAAGAGGTTACAAGCATCGCATCGCTGCCGTGAATCTCGACATCACCTCCTTACTCGACGTCATTGTTATCCTTCTGGTATTTTTACTAAAAAGTTATAATAGCGCTGGTGTCGTTCTCAATTTTCCAACTGGCGCGAACCTGCCAAGCTCTGAGTCTACAGAGGTGAATACTACGGGTGTCATCGTCCAGGTTTCACCGACAACAATATGGGTTGAAGACAAAGTGATTTACGATATCAACCATTCCGCCAACATTAATATTTATGACGAGGACAGAAAAAGAATTATTCCTCTCTATAATGTGCTGGTTAATAAAAAAAATATGATTCAGCGAATTGAGAAGGTCACTTCCAACTCGCAAAAATTTACTGGCGTCGTTAACCTAATACTGGATCGTACACTTAAGTATAATTACATCAAAAAACTTCTTCATACCTGCGCTGAGGCGGGTTATCTCAAATACAAATTTGTTGTCATGGGAAAAAACCAGGACTAAGAAAGACTTACCATGGCCAAGAAAGAGCTGAGATAATAAAAGTCCAGAAGGCCAGATTATAGTAAACCAATTTCACTCTCTTGAGACGATACTCGCGCAAGCTCACGGCCAAGATCGCCATGGACCAGGCCATCATGCATAACAAGAAAACCTTATTTTGCACATCCTGTCCGAGAGAAAACCAATCAATCACCCAAGGAATGGCGCAAATTATGGTGAAGATCACATTCATCTTTTGCTTGAGGCTCCGATCCCTTTTGATGGCCATCGAATGAATTTGTGGTCGCGATTGCTGCACGAATGGGAGTTCATTCAAACTTTTCTCATTTTGATTTAAGACTTGGCGAATGCAAGGACCACTTTTGCTGATGTAAAAATAATCGGAGACCGGGCCGGCCTTCAAGAAAGTGGCATTTTTAATATCATCCCAAAAATCACTCGAGGTGTTTTGAACATTGAGATTGATCTTTGGAATAAAGACTCTTTTGATGTCATGGACGAGATCATTGATCAGTAGGAAAAGAACGACGACGGAGAAAACATCCTCGTGCCCGAATTTTCCATCCAACAACTCAATACAAGGCAATATCAAGAAGAGGGCCAATAGAATTAGCTTAACGGGTCCGATAATTTTTAAAATCTGAGCAATCCCCATATTTTAAACACTCATGGCCACTCACGCCTTTCGACGTTCCTGTA
>JAHFAA010000197.1 GCA_023250775.1 Bdellovibrionales bacterium | reverse complement strand
CTCTGCCTGAAGGAAGCAGTCTTTTGAAACGCCTTTCACGGCCAGAAGTTCTGCAGGATCTAGGCCTCTCCTATACTCCCGCTGCCGGTGCCAGGTTTGACAGGCCGTTGGTGGAATTTACCACCAAACTTGAACCCTCGGACCGGATGCTCCGCCAGCGTGAGGCCGCGGAGCTGAGTGGATGTAGTCGTGAGGAATTTGAATCCCTGAACATCCACGTCCGTTTACTCGCGTATCTCTTAAAAGAAGTTTTTCGTCGTCATTCCATTGAAATGCAAGATGGCAAATTTGAATTTGGGTTTGGTGAGAGTACCCTTGGCAAGGGACGTGAGATTATTTTATTAGATGCTATTGGCCCAGATGAGTTACGGCTGGAAGGCCATGGCATGCAGCTTTCGAAAGAAGTGCTGCGACGTTTTTATCGCAAAACAGCTTGGTTCCAGGCCTGGGAGAATTTCAAGAAAAAGAATGTGGACAATCAAAGCAATCCCGATTGGAAAAAAGAGGCGGGCAAAGTGGTTGGGCCACCTCCGGCCTTACCTGCGGCCTTCAAGCAAAGTCTTAGTCAAATGTACTGTGCCCTGGCAAATATTGTCGCCGATGGCGCGCAAATAAATCGTCCATTTCCCGAAGTTCCGGACTTGAGTGCGATTGCCCGTCGATTACAGGAATTCGCCTAGGAGTTCTCATGAAGATCTTAGTGCTCGGAAGTGGTGGCAGAGAACATGCCTTGGCCTTAGGGGCCTTGAAGTCCTCACTTGTCGATAAGGTCTACTTGCACCCGGGGAATGCCGGATTATTTTTGAGTGCTGGTTTGCTTCCTTTGTTTTCTGCTCCTGCAAAAAGTGATTCGAGGGAGGCCCTGGCCGCGCGTGCGCGCGAACTCAAGATTGATCTGGTGGTGATCGGCCCGGAAAATTTATTGGCCCAGGGTTATGCTGATTTCTTTTTAAAGCAAGGTTTCAAGGTCATTGGCCCAGGTCAAAAGGCCGCGGAGCTAGAGAGTTCTAAAGCGTTTGCCAAGGCCTTTATGGAACAATACGGAATTCCCACCGCCCCCTATTTTGCCGCCAGTACACTCGATGACGCTGAACAATTTATTAATGAGGCCTCTTTTTCCCTCGTCATCAAGGCCGATGAGTTGGCCCAAGGCAAAGGTGTCATTGTCACTGAAACCAAGGAAGAGGCGAGAGAAGCGGTGTGGTCACTGATGTCCTCTGACTCAAAATTTTCCGTCAAATCAAAAAAAGTGGTTTTGGAAAGACGGCTGCGTGGATATGAAGTTTCCGCCATCGCCTTGGTTGATGGCGAGTCCTTTTATATTTTAGGTTATGCTCAGGATTACAAGCGCGCTTTTGATGGCGATCAAGGACCGAATACCGGCGGGATGGGAGCGCAGCTTAGATCACTCAACTGGCCAAGTCCCTCGATTAAGCAGCAGACCGAGATGATCTTTAAAAAAACGTTGCACGGCCTCAAAGATCGTGGCCTTCCTTATCAGGGTTTTGTCTTTCTTGGTTTGATGATTGAGGATGATCGCGCCTATCTATTGGAGTACAACGTGCGCTCAGGGGATCCCGAAACGCAAGTTCTTATTCCAAGCTTAAAAATTGATTTTGGGGTGCTTTTATCGCATGTCGCGGAGAAGACCTTGCACAAAATCGGCCATCACAATATTCCCGATCAGTGTTTTGTTCATGTCGTTTTGGCCTCGGGCGGTTATCCCGATGTTGAAGGGCACGGGCTCAAGTTAGGTCGGCCTATCCTAGTTCCCGACGATCTTCAGAACTCAAAAGATGTCACTCTTTTTTACGCCGGCGTGTCTCAAGACGGCGATGGAAGTTTGCTCAACAAAGGTGGGCGCGTGTTAGGAATCACCGCCAGTGGCGAAACGGTTGCGCTGGCGCGAGCAAAGGCCTATGCGGCCATGCAGGAAATAAAATTGGAAGGTAGTTTTTATCGCCGTGATATTGGGCAGGAGCCATAGGTGGGAAGTCGTAAAATTGCCATTATGGCCTCGGGAGATGGCACGAATGCTGAGGCCATTATGCAGTGGTGTCAGAAAAATCCGCAGCTGGCCCAGGTGGTGGTGCTGTTAAGCGATCAAAAAGATGCCTACGTTTTAACTCGTGCACAAAATTATAAAGTTCCGTGCCTGTGCATGTCTTATCCGACCTCTCGAACGGAGCGTCCTGCCCATGAAGAAAAAATGAGTCAGGCCTTACTTGAGTTTGGCGCCGAATGGGTTTTTCTCGCGGGTTTCATGCGGGTTTTGGGTAAAGCTTTTTTACGCCCTTGGGCGAGCGAGCAGTTTTATAAAATTGCCAATATTCATCCTTCTCTTCTTCCCGCCTTCAAGGGCGCTCATGCCTATCAGGATGCCTTTGAAGAAGGTGTGAAGAATTCCGGCGTCACCATTCATTTAGTCACCGAGGCCCTGGACAATGGGCCGATTCTTTTACAAAAAAGTTTTCCTCGTCATGAAGATGATGACTTCAACACATTTAAGGCACGAGGCCGTTCGCTTGAGGGACCTTTGTGGCATGAGTTCCTAGAATTATGGTCACGCGGTCAGTTGATGGTCCCATCCAAAGCAGGAGGTCACGATGCAATATCTTCGCTATGAGCTTTATCATCGTGAGATGGCAGGCCCTTTGGCGGCCTTTAAGACCTGGTTTCAAGAAGACAAGCAGCAGGGCCTGATTGCCTCGGTCACTTGCGGAGAATTATATTTTATTGCCTGCCAAGGCAGTGATTATTTAAAAAAAATTGAAACAGCTTTTTGTGATCCGGTTCTGACGACTACCACTCCGCCTAAATTTGATATGGCGGTGCAAATTACCTTTCGTGCAGGTGTCACCGACAACAAAGGACAGGCCGCCCACGAGGCGTTGCAACTCGTCGGCCTTCCGGCCCTCGTCCGTTCCGGCCGGCTTTACTTAATTTCAGGCGATGTCTCGCGAGAGGCCTTGGCGGCTGCCGCTCACGGACTTTTGGCCAATCAGCTTTTAGAAGAATGCCACGTCTATACCCGTGAAGAGTTTGAAAAATTGCCCAAAGAAGTTGAGTTTTCAGCTGCTGTCACTCACGAGATTAAAATCAACGAAGTTGATTTGTCTGTCAGTGATCAAGAGCTACTGGCGATGTCGGCAAAAAATTGCTGGGCGCTGGAATTGCCTGAGCTTCAAGTGATTCAAGCGCAGTTTAAAGATGAAAAATATTTGGCCCATCGACGAGAATGCCATCTGCCTATGCAACCGACTGATGTTGAAATGGAAGTTCTGGCGCAGACTTGGAGTGAGCACTGCAAGCATAAAATTTTCAGCGCCAACATTAGCTATAGCGAAGGGCCGAACACTAATTTTAAAATCGGCCCCATGACCATTAACGGTGCTTTTCGCACTTTCATTAAACAGACCAGTGAAGACATCATTCGTGAGCGCAAAATTGACTGGGCCATTTCACTTTTTAAAGATAATGCCGGGATTGTTCGCTTTGATAAAAATCTTGATCTCTGTGCCAAGGTGGAAACGCACAACAGTCCTTCGGCCCTGGACCCCTATGGCGGTGCTTTGACCGGAATTTTAGGCGTCAATCGTGATATCTTAGGCACGGGACAAGGTGCCCGTCCTATTTTCAATACTGATGTTTTTTGTGTCGCCCAGGAAAAAAACGCAAGCACGGAAAATGAACCAGATGCTGTGGCACTTTCTGAATTGCCCAAAGGACTGCTTTCTCCAAAACGCATTCTTGAAGGTGTGCATAAGGGAGTTGAGGACGGCGGTAATAAAAGTGGCATTCCCACAGTCGCCGGGGGAATTTATTTTCATCCTTCCTATGCCGGAAAACCTCTGGTGTATGTAGGAACTGTAGGCGTGCTTCCTCCAATGATTAATGGCCATGCCACGGCCAAAAAAGAGATCTTGCCTGGGGATTTGATTGTTATGGCGGGTGGGAGAGTGGGGCGTGATGGGGTCCATGGCGCCACCATGAGCTCTCTCGAGTTAGAAGAATCGGTGCCCTTGTCCGTGGTTCAAATCGGCGATCCCATTACTCAAAAGCGCTTGCAAGATTTTCTTCTAGAAGCGCGTGATCTTGGTCTTTATCGAACTCTGACGGATAACGGCGCTGGTGGCCTCAGTTCAAGTGTTGGTGAAATGGCGCAAATGTCGGGCGGGGCTGAGGTTGACTTAAGTAAATGTCCGCTTAAATATCCAGGACTGATGCCTTGGGAAATTATCGTGAGCGAGAGCCAAGAGCGCATGACCTTTGCCGTGCCCGAGGCAAGTTGGCCTGAGTTTTATGAATTATCTTTGAAGCGCGGAGTGGAAGCTTCGGTGCTTGGAACTTTTAAGAACACGGGTTATTTTGATATCACGCTTGGCACAGATCGAGTGGCCTCTCTGCCTCTTGATTTTCTGCATGATGGGCTTCCCGCCATGAAACTGAAGGCCTATTGGGATGGCGCCACTTCTTTGCAGTCGGCCTTTAACTGGCGCAAGCTAAATCGCCCCGACACGGCAACAGAGAATTTCAATAAGACCTTGCAAGTTCTCCTGTCGCGACCCAATATCGCCTCCAAGTGGCCATGGGTGACCAGATATGATCATGAAGTTCAAGGTGCGACTGTCATTCGTCCAATGGGAGGAAGGAACGGTGAGGCGCCTCATAATGCCGGCGGCGTCTGGCTCCATCCCCACGGTGGTGAGCAGACCAATGGCGTTTTGGTTTCGATGGGAATGAATCCTCGCCTTTCTCTTCTTGATCCCTATCTCATGGGCGTGTGTGCGGTTGACGAGGCCATGCGAAACTCCATCGTTCACGGTGGTGATCCTGCCTATACCGCGATCCTAGATAATTTTTGTTGGCCCGATCCCATGCAACAGGCGCGTCCTGAAGCGCCTGGCCCGGGTGATCAAAAACTCGGCATGCTGGTTCGCACTTTGACGGGACTGCGTGATGCCGCTCGCGCCTTTGGCGTCCCCATGATTAGCGGCAAAGACAGCATGAAAAATGATTTTAAAGGCCGTCATGAAAATGGCCAGGAAATTATCATCAGCGCGCTGCCCACACTTTTAGTCACCGCCATTTCGCGTTTTGATGTTCGCCATAGCATCACGCCCGCCTTGCCCGGCCCGGGTGTTTGTCTTTATTTGCTGGGGGCCTTGCGCGGTGATTTGAGTTCTTCCGAATTTTCTGAAGTTTATGGTGAGCAAAATAATAATGGAAGTGAGCTCTGGCCTATGCTGGAGACTTTGAAGCAGGGACGTTCTTACTATGAAACCATCCATCGTGCCATTTTGGACGAGGTGGTGGTCAGTGCCCACGATCTTTCCGAGGGTGGCCTTGCCGTGGCCTTAAGTGAGATGCTGATTCATTCTACCGGACTTGGACTGACGTGTTCTCTTCCCCTGGCCATCGATAACAATCTTCTTTTTGGTGAAGGGCCTTTTAGAATTTTAGTCGGAGTTGCAGCCGAGAAGCAGAAGGATTTTGAATCGCGCATGCACAACTTTTCTTGTCACTATTTAGGAACTGTGGAAAGTGGACATTCCCTCAAGATTCAATACGACGGAATAACCCAGCTTTCGATGCCGGTGGCCGAGATGAAATACTTTTGGGGAGGGCGGTTATGAATTCCTTTCCTCGCGCCTTAGTTTTGACTGGTGATGGGATCAATTGCGAACGAGAAACTGCGATGGCGTTTCAAGTCGCCGGGGCCTCTCCCACGATCATTCACGTTAACGATCTTTTGGCCAAACCTGCGATGCTGGCCGACTTTCAAATCTTTGCCCTGCCCGGCGGATTTAGCTTTGGTGATGAATTGGGAAGCGGCCAAATTTTGGCGCTCAAACTTAAATATGGTTTGAGTGAAGAACTGCAACGTTTTTCCGAGCGGCAGTTGCCGATCATCGGAATCTGTAATGGTTTTCAAGCGCTGGTGAAATTAGGATTGCTGCCCAAAATCAAGGGAAAAAACTTTGCGTTGGCCTCGAATATTCAAGGGCATTTTACAAACCGCTGGGTTTCGTTGAAACCTAATCGTGAAAACAGCTCGCCTTGGCTGCGAGATCTTCCAGAAGAGTTGCAGATGCCCATGCGCCATGGAGAAGGGCGACTGATGTGTGACAATGTGACGGAAAAACAATTGGCCCCCTACATTGCCCTTTCATACTCGGAAGATGTCAATGGTTCGCTTTATAAGATTGCCGGACTGACCAATAAAATTGGAAATGTGCTGGGACTGATGCCTCATCCCGAGGCCAATTTATTTTCTTTAAGTCGAGGCCCGCAGCAACCGGGGAAAGCATTTGAATTCAGCGATGGATATTTTTTGTTTAAAAATATTGTAGATTATTTACGTGAGTAACAAGGAGACTGCCATGCAAACAGTGAAACCTAAAACGGCCCTTTTGAGTGTGTATGATAAAACTGGCTTGGTGGAACTGGCGCAAGCACTGCGCAGACATGAGATTAAAATTTATGCCAGTGGTGGCACTTGTCAGGCCCTGCGTGATGCCAAAATTGAAGTGCATGAGGCGGGGGAACTAACCAAAACTCCTGAGGCCTTTCATGGTCGCATGAAAACCTTAAGCTTTCCGCTTATGAGCGGCATTCTCTTTCGGCGCGAAGAAAAAGAAGATTGGAAAACAGTGGAAAGTTTAGGCATCACTCCTGTCGATATTGTGGCGGTGAATTTTTATCCCTTCCCAAACAAGCTTGAGGCCGATCAAGACCTGCCGATTGATTTGATCGATATCGGAGGCCCATGTCTCCTGCGCGCGGCCGCCAAAAACTTTGTCTCTACTGTCAGCCTGGTCTCGCCTGAAGATTATGCGAAATTTATTTCAGAACTTGATCACAATAAAGGTTCCACAACTTTGGAATTTAGGAAGTGCCAGGCGCAGAAAACTTATCAGGCAACTGCGGAATATGATCAACGAATCATCGCCGGTTTCGAGTCCAAAGATTCCTCTTCTCTTCGCTACGGTGAAAATCCTCATCAGGGCGACCGATTAATAAAGACCGC
>JAHFAA010000591.1 GCA_023250775.1 Bdellovibrionales bacterium | reverse complement strand
GAAATGTTGCTGTCTTTTAAACGTGCCGGTGCCGATATCATTTTGACTTATTTTGCCAAAGATATGGCCCAGCTCTTGAGAAATCCCGGCGATTACTTGTTATAAGTTTCTAAAATCTTCTTCAAATTTTTGATTTGAGTGACTCTGAAAGATTTTTCCATGGTCATCCAGGTCGTTTGTGGCCGATAGGATGGAATAAGGCATTGCCCCTCTTTTGAGGTGACATAGTCCGTGGCACCTTGAACCAAAATTCCTTCAATCTCGCCTGTCTTTTGGTTAAACACCGGGCTGCCGCTGTTGCCGGCAAAGGTATCTAAATCAGCAATAAAATAACTGCTCTTGCGTGCGATAGTTCTAATCGGAGTCAAAATCTCCGTCCAGTTGAAGGGACGAATTTTGGCGTTATCAGCAATTTTAAGCGGAAGGCCTGTCGGGTGGCCGATGACGACCACAGGAGTTCCCACATGAGCGCGACCTTCGAGACGAAGTTTTAAAGGTTTTCTCTCGGGAGTAACGGGACGATCGAGTTGCACGATGGCGTAGTCACGCATTTTAAACATCGATGAGCTGAGTTCTTGCTGCACGATTCGCTTACACTCATAAACATTCTTTTTTTCTAAGTATTCATTCGAGGGGAGAAAATCGAAAACCCAGGATGAAGTTTGGCAATCAAGTTCATTGGTAACACAGTGGCCGGCCGTCATGATGAGATCAGGCGCGATTAAAAAACCGGTACAGTGGGGAAGGGTAAATTGTTCTGAAAAGCGTTCAGCGGCACAAACATTTTGAGCATTGGCCAAACTCACTCTTGGGAAATCAAGAAAGTCTTGTCCAATGCGCGATGGGAGAAGTTTGAACTTGCGCACTTTCCCTGCAACGGAAAGTGACATCTCACGAAAGCGAGCATCTGGGTATTCGGCCACCTCTTGACGATTATCAACACCATAAATAACTTTTGGGGCCGAGGCCTTGACTGTGGGAGCAAGACACATCAGCGACAACAAACCGACAACCAGCTTTTTCATGCCAAAAACCACCTTTTCTATAGTTAGAACCGTCGGAAGCATAAAACTCTCGGGCAGATTTAGCGAGGCACCAGGAAAAAATTATGCACAGGGCATGTCCTGAATAAGTCGTGTTCTTTTAATAGGTTAGGTAGTGCTATTCGTGTCCGGCATGACGGGACAGGAGTTTTTTGATCAAATCAATGCGCTTGGTGACGGCCGGATTGCTGGTTTTAAAACTTTCAAGAATTTTATTCACTTCTGTTTCTAAGAGCAGTGCCTTTTTTTGGTAGTGGGCCTTTACTTTTTCTTTGATCATCTCCGCCTGATCTTGGCGGAGAGGGGCCTTGGGCAAGGTGATCGCCTGAGTCGTTTCTGAGGTGGTCGACAGTTTCGACTTCATATCATCTGTCATCGTGAAGACTGTGGTGGCGGCGGTAAACTCAATCCCGGCATCTTCCTTGCTGCTTTTTTCAATTTCTTCTCGAGCATGCAGCAAAATCTTTGTATGTTTCTGTTTTTTCTCTTCATCTTGGCGATTGGTTTTGATGATGGGATCTGTCGTTTCGGGCGATCTGCTTTCCTTGATTTCTTCAGCAGTAGGCGCATCCTTGATTTCAAGGGTTTTAGTCGAGGTCTTTTCCTTTGGGATCTCTGTCATACGTCTCGTGAGAAAAATTAATATTGTCCATTTATCGTCTAAACCTTTAAAAGTCTTGAGTCATCAGTCTGCTTAGTCCAAAGAACTCAAGACTTGAGCAATAAAGTCGGCAAATTGTGACTCACTTCCCGGTCGCAAATCAGTTTTCACGATTCGCTGGGGATAGATGACGGAGCTGATGCCTTGCTCGCAAAAGCCGAGACAACTGGTTTGGTTAATGCGCACATGCCCTCTGGGAAAACGATTTTTGCAAATTTTTTTCAAGGCCCCACGAAAATTTTTGGCCATTTCAGGGTCTGCCGGGCCATGACCGGTATCATAGCTGCATTGAGTGCAAATAAAACAGTGCACCCTGGGGAGGGGCATTTTCTTTTCATCACCATTACTTGTCGCCATTTGCTTATACCTTG
>JAHFAA010000196.1 GCA_023250775.1 Bdellovibrionales bacterium | reverse complement strand
TCTTGCTTGACCACTTCGCACAGGCCGGGTTGATGAATAAAATGAATAGGAGTAATAAAGTTATCTTCTTCATGGCTGCGTTCCATTTCGTTCGACTAAAAATTGACAGGCGGAGATTTCTCTTTCAGTTCCATTAGCACCGCTAACAACGCCTCTGATGCCGCCCGAATCATAAACTGACGACAGGGCGTTGCGGCCAATAAATCCTTTGCAAAGGTCATTGGTATTATCAAAGCGTCTTTGCTCCGGCCCGGCAGTTTGCGGCCTGGGTTCAAAGCAGGAAGTCTGACATGCATAGACCGGATCATATTGATTGATTGGCACAGTGGTCATAAGCCGTGCGCAGGTTGCGGCCGGCGAATTGGGGTCGGGAACACATTGACCGTTTTGGGCGATGAAACGGATCTCAGAGGTGATACCTTCTGCGGCAGGGTAGCAGAGGCCCTGAGAATTGGGACGCATATTGGAAGTTCGGTCTTGATGATTGTGTAAGCAAGAGCTGGAGCCACCTAAGCGATGCAGGAATTCGTGAAAGATCAGTCCTTGGATTGAGGCCTCGTTGCTACCGGATAAGGTTGAGTTGCTGAAAATAATTGTTCCGTTGGGAGAATTTCCTCCATAGGTGATGCCGCCGATTTTTCTGACCGCCCCGGGAGTGAAGGAAGGATTGCCGAAGGTCGGCTGAGTGCATCCGCTGTTTCCGCAGCAAACATGGGTTCTCGGTAAATTGTTAACGGAGGTATTAAAATGATTTTCCAGCGAATCCCCGGCAATCGCCGCCTGACCGCCATAATTTCTTAAGCATTGCTTGCCTTTATCGCGGGCACCCAACAAATTTCTCAAAAATCTTGAACGCAATGAAGGGCCTAGGTTCAGACACGAAGTATCCAAGGCCAGTCCCCCAACCACACAATAATTTTGTCCTGAAATATTTTGCAGCGTCCCTCCGGCGAGCTTGCAGCCATCAAGTGCCTGACAAAAAATTCGTTGATGAGGAGTTTCCGGGTCTTCAATTAAAACCCGGTCGTTTTGGCGCTCTAAACTTTCGATTGTGCTGGCGCTTGCTCCTCTTGTTGTGGCATTGGCCACCCGTTCAGTCGCCAAGATACTATTGCTGGCCTGGACCAGGGACTCCGAGCCAAATTGCATCGATGAGCTAAATAAAACATCTGAAACGTCTTTCGCGGCGTTCATGACGGCAGTTGAAAATCCACAGGAGTTCGATGCGCCAACCGACGGCACATTGAGAATACGATTGCGCGCCAAGATTCCCATGATGCCACCCATTTCCACAATATTTCTGTCTGCCGTGGTGGTTCCTGGTTTTAAATATTGCGAGAGAACCAGGGGATTTTGTTGTTCCGCTTTCTGATAGAGGTATTTGGCACACCTGTCGGGTAAGGTGGAATTTATTTTTACGGCGTAAGGATTCACAATTTGGCCTCGGCCGTCGCAGGAAAGCTTATTTAGGATTTCGGGGGACACACCCGAGCAATCTTCTTCACTATAACTCTCGCCATAGCAATTACAGGAGCTGATAGGACTAATAGTATTAATATCTTGGCGGATAGTCAGGGCCATCGCACCTTGAGTGAGAAGGGCCATTCCTGCCAGAAATGTAATAATGATGACTTGCACGCTTACTTATCGGCAGTTTTGAAAATAAATTCAATTCAGTTCTGGGGACAATCTTTGATGCCTTCAAGTCCATCGGCATCGGCGGGATCGAGTTTGAGTGCGGTGGCGAACTCACCACAGGCATTGGCGTGATCTTCACGAAGCACAAGAATCTTGCCGTAAAATGAGTGAGCGCTGGCCAAGGTATTATCGTAGGTCAAGGCCTGTTGAACCTCGCCAGCGGCCTTATCAACCATATTATGTTTGAGCAAGGTGCGCGCCAGATTTAAGCGTCTTTCCGCTTTAAGGCGGTTTTCATTAATCTGATCTTGTACTGGAGCAATCACGGCATCCAATTCTGCCTTGGTGATCTCACCCAAGTTGTAACGAATTTCTGCACGGACTACATCAATAAAGTTGATGGACGCAAAATGGCGATAGTCCAGCAGCACACCATCTGAATTAAATACTCCCACTTCAGGATGCAGGATCACGCCGAAATATCCAACCACGTTGTCCTGATGATCCACGAGGATGGGCATCTTCAAACCACTCACTTGTACGAAGGTATTTATTTCTTCAGGTGAATATCGATCAGAAACCACGCCCACCATTCGCACTGATTTGTTGGCGAGTCCCGGTTCAAGGTCCTTGGCCATGGCGGCGGCAGCTTCTTGCGAATGCAATTGATTAGGGCGAAAGAAAATAACCACATTAACTTTTACCGAGTCGCTAAACAACGTCGCAACATCACCTGTCGCAGTAACCAGGCTGAAGTTTTCCGCCTTATCGCCCGGTTTCAGATATGAAAAGGCGTCAGTCAGAGTTGCCGAGCAAAGAATTAATGTGAGAATGAACCATCTCATCTTTTATACTCGCGGGTCGTGTGACAGGTCTTGGCACAGCGGCCACCTGTCGGAAGTTGTTCGTAGTGAATTTTCAAAACCCAGCCACCACTTCCGTAAGGTACACCGTCTCGAATGTTGTGCGGCTGTTCAGCAGCATGAACTTCGTGGCAGGCGCGACAGGTTCGGCCTCGGCCGTCTTCTCTATTGACGTGTAGAAAGTGCAGGTTCTTATCGCCATTTCGAAAGCCGGTCAAATTGGTGGTTTGGGGTTCTGTCACCATAGTGGAATCATGGCAGGTAAAGCACAGAGCGTAGTTTTTTTCCTCAAAGGCAGAATAAAAAGTTGCAGGATAAGGCTCTACCAGAAGACGGAAATTGTCACCGCCATGGGTTTTATGGCAAGCACTACAATCTTTTTCTGCTACCGGGGCGTGCACATAGGGTTTGGTTTCAATCAGCTTTTTGATATTGACCAATTTTTTTCCGTTGTGATCAACCAAATTATCATTGTCATGGCAATTCACACACAGATCGTAAGGTAGGCCTTTGAGCAGTTTTTCAACTTTGGAGGCGTGAGGATTGTGACAATTGAGACAGCTTTTTCCAACTTCAATGGCACCGTGTTTGGTTGCTGAATTGTTAATAATGTTTCCGATTTGAGTATGGCAACGAACGCAAAGTTCAGGCGCTGGAGCGCGCAGGAAGCGCTCGGTATTGCTGTTATGAGGGTTATGGCAGTTGGTACAATTGGTTTCCATCGCCTTGTGAAGGTGTGTTCCGGTAAAGGCATCGTGGCAGGTCATACAGACACTGTTCACATCGGGCTGATTGATCGGCCCTGGATTGTTCTCATCGTCTCGTTGGTGACACAAGCTACAAATACGATCAGAGTAGGGAGCGTGTTCGAACTTAGCACCAGGAATGGGTGCCACAGAAGAAAACGCCACGGTTCCTAAAAAACTCAAACCAATGATTAAAGCGCCTAAAAATCTTTTCATTGCTATTACCCCTATTACAAATAATGGGCGCACCCTAACACGGCAGAATTAGGTCTTCTAGGGGAGATTTTCATCCAGTAATTTTTATAGACGGGTAATTATGTGATTATGCATGGGTCTGGTTTTCAAGTTCCGGCGGATACTGAGGTGCTATCTGATCGATCGAGTTGTACATGGCCAAGCGAAGGGCCTCGGCCCTCGGGTCCATGAGATAGGTGCCCATTTGATTTGTGACGTAGGCGTAACCTACCTGCTCGTCCGGGTCGGCAAAAGCGAAGGACCCACCTGCTCCCGGAGCGCCAAATGCGCTTGAATTCGCAAAGGCATTGTTGCTGTCCGGTTTCATAAAACCAAGCGAGAATTGGACATCAGTTTTCAGACATTCATCGTGAAATCCGTGAAGCGGTGGCATTGCCGGCGCAGTCAGCTGCCTGAGTGTCTCTTGACGTAATTCCAACTCTTGGCCGCCAGTGGCAAAAACGCTATAGGCCTTGGCCATGGCCCGCGCTGTTCCCACGCCGCCTCCTGCAGGAATTTCCAAATTGCGAGCAAAGATGCGTTCCTTATCTAAGGCAAACTCCGAACACCACAGCGATCGGCGCATGCGTGAGCGCGGATTCATTCCCGCCAGTGCAAGAGCGAGCGGCATGGTGAAAATTGCGCTCGCCATAGTGTGACTGTGAAGCGGTGCGAGTCTGTGGTTGGGGATTTCTTCCGGCAATCGAAGGTAAAAATCGAGTCCCAGGGGAGACGCTATTTCTTCCTGGAAGAACCGCCCTAAGCTTCGATGCTTGGGATCAACGCGACGGAGAAGCTCGCTCTCATAGAACCCGAGGGTAATGGCATGATAGGCCTGACGTGTCCCTGGCTCCCAGGTCGGTTTCTGACGTGCCAGCACAAGCGCCAATTGGTCGAGATCGGTCACGACACTTGCATCGACGTGCTGATCCAAGGCAAACAAACCTGCCTGATGGGAGAGAAGCTGTCGGACTGTGATCTTTTCTTTTCCCTGCTGGGCAAACTCCGGCCAGTATTTGCTGACGCGTTCGTTATAATCATAGAGGCCTTGCGAATGGGCGAGGGCCATGGCCAAACCTGCCATGCCTTTTGTGGCAGACCAAACCAAAACCATGGTGCTTTCTTCCCACGGTGCGCCTGTTGACTTGTCCCTGATGCCGCCCCAGAGATCAACCACTTTTTCTCCGCGATGGTAAATCGCGCAAGCCGCTCCAAGTTCGTTTCGACTTTCGAAATTTTCGATAAAGGCCTTTTGCACGGCCTCAAATCCTGGTCTGACGAAACCTGCTATATCATGACTTTCCATTTTGTGTTCTCCTCATTGGAAAACACTAGCAATGTCCTTGCAAAATGAAGCTAACAGATTATTTGTGAATGCTTGATCTTCAGCATTGAGGGAGATGAGCTAGGCCGCCATGCCTTTTTTCTTCCATTCCGCCATCCACAATCTGGCGGTTGAGCTTTTGACTCCCAGGTGTTTTTGTAAAATGTCTCGATCAATACAACCATCAACTTTCTTGACGATATTAAAAATTCCGATCTGATGCCAAATCATAGGCAAGACGATGAAGGGAAATTGTCGTAAATCGATATGATAGTCATTATTGGTGAGAGTGATATCCAGGCCCAGCTTTCGCAATCCCGTGACCGCCTTGGCCAGGCGATCGAGCCCAGTTTCCACATGAATAAAAGTTTGCCGATAGACGAATTCCATTAAGCTCCACTTGTCGATACTCAGACTGCCGGCACCGCAAATCGCCAGAAGGGTTCGGTGCTGCACATCGCTTAAGATAATTTGTTTATCATGAGTTTGAATAATGCCGCTGACTAAATCAAGGAGCGGATCTGTGTGTCCGGCGATGACGGAAAGGATGTTGCTGCGTTCTTTTTGATAGCTGGTGCACTGGATTTTTCCCTCTTTTACGATCGCCTTCAGTCGGAGGAGGCAGCAGCTCGCGACACCATGCCGGAAGTTGTGCCTCATCTCGACCGCCCAAGGCGCGACCGGCAAGATAAGAAAAATAATTGCTGTTAGGATGATTTCGAAGCGCCACTCGATCTCCCAGCGACAGCAGCTGAGGGGCGATTTTTTCCATATAATAGAAACCGGCAATGATGATTTCCGGAGCGTCGAAGATCGCCTGAGACTTGGCCAGCATACTTTGCAAAAAAGAAACGGCGACGGCAGTCTCTCCCTTTTCGATGTGATATTGCGCCATCATGCGGAACCAGAAAATTTCCTCACCGGGAAAGGCGCCGGGATGTTGCTGTATTAAAAGACTAGTCTGTTGCAGCTGTTGATGGGCGAGATCAAATTTATGTTGGTAAAGGTACTGAGAGGCCTTGCGATTGTGATAGATCACGAACCAGTAAACTTCTGCACTTTTAATCAGCCCGCGCAAATGTTCCAGATGAAAATCAGACTGCGTGAAGTTACCCAGGTATGATTCAATTCGCCACGAGGTTTCGTGGTAATAATGCCAGGTATTGAAACTTGCAACGAGATTCTCGGGCGCTTTCTCGATACTGTCCTTAAATAAGGCCATCATCTGACGTGCCTGGAGCATTTGTCCTTGTTCGATCAGTGTGTTGGCAAAATAATTATAAAAAAACAAAACAGACTGACCGTTGTAGGTGAGGGGAGTTTGCTTCAGGTAAAGATCTATTTCGGAAAACAGACGGCCGGCAAAAAATTTGCACCCCATGGCGTTTATGAGACGCGCCTGGGCCACGGATAAATTCAAGTGGTCTTGCGACAGCGGCTCATTGGCGTGGACCAAAATCAAGGGGCCAAGCGCCTTGAAGGCCTTGTCATATTTACCGCTGCTTCGATAAAGCCCGGAGAGTGTGATGCGATCTTGCCCTTCTATTTTATGTTTGCGTTGAAACTTATCGAGAATGGCCAGCGCCTCCTGGCGTTCACCGGCGAGCATCAGTCTTCGGGCCTCTTTAAGATGATCTTTCATACCAAAAAAGCTTTTCGGATTATTGCTAAGAGAACTCAATAATCTAGTAATATCAATTAGTTGTAGCGATTTAAAATTATTCTATTAAATCGCCCCCGGCGCCACACTATACTGAAAAAAAACAAAATGATTTTGATTACGAATCCCCGGGTGCCAGGCCTAGATCGTGAACCATAGTGGTGAGCGAAACGGGCCTGGCACTTTTTTTAAAAAAGGGAAATATTATGAAACACAATCTCGCCATGATTTTTTTAAGTCTTCTTATGGCCTTCGGGGCGCAAGCAAAAACTATTATCATCAGTGACATCGACGATACCATTCGGCAGTCTGATGTTCTCAATAAGCTTGATGCCAGCATGAAACTTTTGGGAACGGCGGAGAGTTTTCATTCCCTGGGAAGCATCTATCAGAGTTTTGCCGACAAGGCCGAAGAAGAAGGAAGTTATCTTCCGATTGCCTATATCAGTGCATCCATTCCCTTGTTTTACAATGCGGACAAGTGGAGAGCTGAAAAAAAGTTGCCGCGTGGGCCTGCCCTTCAGCGTGCAACACTTAGTGAGGACAAAGTTAAATTTAAGAAAGATCG
>JAHFAA010000590.1 GCA_023250775.1 Bdellovibrionales bacterium | reverse complement strand
GAAAAATATTATTTTCTGCTCCGGAAAAGCCGCGATGAATCGCCACCAACTTTGAGGGCCCATTGGCCGCCAATCTTTCAATCGCGCCGATCCAGAGTGATAACTCGGCATTGATGGGATTTTTTATCATCACAACCACATCAGTGCCTTTTAGTGCCTGGGCAATTTCTTGCACGGCAAAGGGGCCTGCAGTGGTTCTGGCGCCAATCCAGAGACAGTCAATGCCATGCTTGAGGCAGAGTTCGACATGTTTAGGATTGGCGACTTCGACGGCGGTGAAGAGACAAGTTTCTTTTTTTACTCGCGCCAGCCAGGGAAGCGCTTCTTCGCCTTTTCCTTCGAAAGCATTGGGACGCGTGCGCGGTTTCCAGATGCCTGCGCGAAAGCCTTTGACTTGGGGAATTTTTTTTAGGGCATGGGCGGTGCTAAGGACTTGCTCTTCCGACTCGGCACTGCAAGGTCCGGCGATCACAAAGGGATATGAATTGGAGGGCGTTGGCCAGTTGGCCAAAAAAGTTGAGTAGAAATGGTTCGTCGCAAGCTTTTTAGTAACCATTGTGTCGTTATCTGGAGGCGAGGGTTTCTTTCAGCATTGACCGGGCCTCCAAGATGCATTCTTCCGTGCTTTTCCAATTGATGCAGGCATCTGTGACGCTCACGCCATATTGGAGTTGAGAGTGATCCAAGGGTATTTCTTGTCGTCCGGATTGTAAATTTGATTCCAGCATAAATCCAATTATGGAGCGGTTTCCGTCACGAATCTGATTGTTAATATTCTTGAGCACCAGAGGTTGGAGATTGGCATCCTTGTTAGAGTTGGCATGGCTGCAATCCACCATGATGTTGACCGGCAATCCCGCTTTTTTTAGTTCCTGCTCGCAAAGCGTGATGCTGACAGAGTCATAATTTGGACGTCCGTTGCCACCTCGAAGAACGAGATGGCTGTAGGGATTTCCTTTGGTGTGAATAATCGCCACTTGGCCGTCGCTATTGATACCTAAAAAGCGATGGGCACCCGCGGCGGATTTTAACGCGTTGATTGCCACCTGTGTTCCACCATCGGTGCCGTTTTTGAAACCGACCGGGCCAGAGAGGCCTGAGGCCAGCTCACGATGGGTTTGGGATTCAGTCGTTCGAGCGCCAATGGCCGACCAGGAAATCAAGTCCTGAAGATATTGGGGGGTGATAGGGTCGAGGGCCTCGGTGCCCAGGGGAAGTCCAAGCGCAGACAGATCGATCAGACATTTGCGCGCCATCTCGAGGCCTTCATTGATTTTGAAAGTGTCGTTCAAGTATGGGTCGTTAACCAGGCCTTTCCAGCCAGTGGTTGTGCGTGGTTTTTCGAAATAGGTTCGCATGACGATGAAAATGGTATCTTCAACCTTGCGCGCCAGCTCGGCCAGTTTGTGTCCATATTCTTGTGCTGCTTTGATGTCATGAATCGAGCATGGCCCAATCACACCAATCAGGCGTCGATCTTTACGATCCATAATATTGCGAATGGTTTCACGCCCCTTTGCCACGACATCTCCAACCGCATCGGGCGGGGGGAGTTTCTTTTTGAGAGCATTGGGAGTGACCAAAAGAGAATCGGAGACAACGTTCAAATCAGTCAATTGGCGCTTTGGCATAATTACCTCTGGTAAAGATCAGCAAAACTATCGGTGGCATTGAGCAACTCAGTTCGTATTCCGTTTTCCATCGCCGAATGTCCGGCGTCTTGAATCAAATGTAGTTCGGCCTCGGGCCAGGCGCGATGGAGGGCCCAGGCACTTTCAGCAGGACAAACCACATCGTAACGTCCTTGAACAATTATAGCAGGAATGTGGCGAATTTTTTCCACATGATCGAGGAGGTAGTTGTCGTTGGGGAAAAAACCTTTATTGATAAAATAATGGCATTCGATTCTGGCAAAGGCCTCGGCAAAATTATCGGCCTCGAAGCGCTTGACCAACTCTGTGTCGACAAACAATTTACTGGTGCTGCCTTCCCAAACGGCCCAGGCGCGCGCGGCGCCTTTTCTCACTTCAGGATCGCTCGAGGTCAGCAATTTATAATAGGCCTCGACTAGATTGCCCCGCTCTTC